>NZ_DBHIXN010000014.1:0-40984 GCF_057270615.1 Leptotrichia sp. | reverse complement strand
TCATAAATGATTTTATTTGTCAACTACTTTTTTGATTTTTTTTTAGAAGTGTTTTATATACTTAAAATGCAACTAAAAAAATATATATAAGAAAACATAGTAAAAATGATGTTTTAATAATCTTTTATTAAAGGCAAAATATTTTTTATTACGTCCAAATTTATAGAATTAATTATTTTAAACTATGATTTTTAAAAAAGTTAAGTGTAATTCTGTTTCATAATTGGATTCTTTACTTGTTCTGTTTTGGTCTAAACTAAATGCTAAAAATATTAATAGAATGATATGACAGTATAAAAAAAATTATGAGCAGAAAAAAATTCTGCTCTTTTAAGAAATATTTTTATATTTTAATTTATTTGATACACTCAACTTGTCAATACATCATTTGCTTTTGAATATTTTACTTCATTAATTTGATGTATTCTTATAAAGTTAATTTATATAATCCAAAAATCAAAATCTTCGCTTATTTTATCATATTTTTTATCTTTTCCAAGCACATCTGCAAATTCTTTGAAACTTTCACTAGTTTTGCTTAAATATTCTTCATTTCCTATAACTTCTTCTATTTTTTCAGAAATTCCTTCCCATGATTTATAAATGTCAGGTATTATCTTTAATCCTTTTGCAGTTATTTTTGTGATGGAATTTTTACCAGATTTTTCTCGTTTTACATATCCTTTAGAAATTAATTTGTCAACAAATCGTGTAACTGTCGATGGAGCTATTGCAAGTGTTTCAGATATTTGATTTACTGTAAGCCCATTTTTTTCTTCTTTCAATATAATCATTAAAAATCCATGTGTTGGATAAATATCTATCTTTTGAAATGATTCTTCCGCTATTTTATTAACTATTCTAAACATTTTTGAAATTGAAAAATAAATACATTTTTGAATTTCTATTTTTCCTTTGCTGTCCATAAGTTTTTTCCTTTCTCTTTATTTATTATTATTTATAATGTATTTTTCCCAACAAAATAACCAAGTTAATTTGATAATAATGTATACAGGGATTGCAATAAATGCTCCTCCAATTCCAAATAAAGCTCCTCCTATAAGTACTACTAGAAGAGTTGTAATTGGATGCATTTCAACAGATTTTCCAGTAAGCCATGGTTTTACAATATTTGCTTCTATTGTCTGTACAATTGTAATTAAAACTACTATAAGAATTACAAGTTTAAATGATTTTGTAAAAGCATATAATATTGCTGGAATTAGCCCAATAAATGGACCAATAAATGGTATTACATTTCCAAATCCTATAATTACTGAAAAAAGCATACTATAATCCATTTTTAAAAAATAAAATATTGTAAATGATACAATTCCAACTATCATACTATCAAGTGCTGTTACAAGAATATATTTTCCGATTGTTTCATCCATATTTTTTATAAGAATGATCAAATCTTCCCTGTCCATATTATGTAATATTCGTTTAACTTTATTTTCAATATTGTCATAACTAAAAATAAGCATTATTGTAAAAATTGGAGTCATAAACAATAGGCTAAATGTGCTGCTCACCAAAGAAAAACTCGAACTTAACACTTTTATAGCATTATTTACAATTATATCTTTTGAACTCATCAAAGAACTTCTAAGGTCAATATGATTACTTTCAAGAAAACTAAAAAAGTTATTCTGAAGTTTTTCCTGATTTTTTAGCAAAAAATTAATAAGGCTAGATACCTGCTTTATAATTATTGGCACGATTGTCAAAATGATATAAAGAAAAATTGCAAAAAATATACTCAATACAAGCAAAATGGCAAGTTTACGATTTAACTGCAATTTTTTTTTCTTATCACCATGTGAAATTTCATTAAACAGCTCTAACTTTTTTCTTCTTTCAGAATTACTGATGTTCTTTTTTTCCAATTTTTCAAGCTCATTAAGTATGCCATTTTTTAAAAAGATGTCATCTTTGTCTTTTTCACTTATCATATCAATGAAAGGCATAAGGCAATATACGATTATAAATGATAAAATAAATGGAAAAATAGTACTTGTAACAAGTTTTATCGGTTTTGAAAAATTAGCATAAACTCTGAAAAATAATAAAAGTGCTAAAAGTGCCAATACTATTATAATTAAAATATTGCGTAACTTTAACAGCTTTTTTTCGTTATAAAATTTCATTTATTTATCCTTTCTATATAATTCTGGCTTCTTGTAAAATAATAATATACTTGAACCCATTTAAAATCGAACTATTAAAAATCACATAAATTTAGTGTTTTTATATTTTTTTATTTTATAATTTTTTAAAATAGTAATTCAAGATTTAATAACAATAAAATTATTTAAAAAACTTTTCGCTTTTCTTGTTAAATGCAATATCAATTGGACATCCTTCAAATCCAAAATATTCTCTTAATTTATTTTCAATATATCGTTGGTATGAAAAATGTATCAATTCCGGATTATTAGCAAAAAATACAAATTTTGGTGGTGCTTGGCTTACTTGTGTGGCATAATTTATTTTTACTGAACGCCCTTTTCTTGTTGGAACTGGATTCTGTGCTATTATTTCTGATAAAATTTGATTCAAAAGTCCAGTAGATATTTTTTTATTATATTCTTCATTAATAAATTTAGCTTGCTCCAAAATATTTAATGTTCTTTTTCCAGTCAATGCCGAAATCGTAATAATCGGTGCATAATCCAAAAATGATAAATCAGCTTTTACAAGTTCAGTAAATTTTTTTACGCTATTGTTATCCTTTTCAATTAAATCCCATTTATTTATAGCAATAATAATTGGCTTTCTTTCTTCATAAATCATTCCTGCAATTCTTTTATCCTGATCTGTCAAAAGCTCTGTTGCATCTAGCATAAGCAAGCATACATCAGCTCTTTTTATGGACTTTATTGCACGTAACACACTGTAATACTCAATGTCATTTTCTACTTTCGATTTTCTACGAATTCCTGCTGTATCAATTAATGTATAAGTTTTTCCATTATATTTTAAGCTAGAATCAATAGTATCTCTAGTTGTTCCTGCAATATCACTCACAATAGAACGTTCTTCATTTAAAAGTTTATTTACAAGAGAAGATTTTCCTGCATTAGGTCTTCCCAAAATAGCGATATTAAGTCCCTCTTCAGTTTGCTTTATTTTTTTATCCTCAAATTTGCTAATTACAACGTCTAGCAAATCTCCTAAATTTGTTTTATGTTCTCCAGAAATTCCGACAACTTCTTCAAATCCTAACCCATAAAATTCAAAAATATTTTCTTGATCTCGCATATAGTTATCAATTTTATTCACAGCTACAATAACTTTTTTATCCTGTCTTCTAAGAACAGCTGCTACATCCTCATCAAGTCCAGTAATCCCAGCTTTTCCATCTACCAAAAATATAATTACATCCGCTTCGTCAATTGCGACTTGTGCCTGTTGTCTAATTTTCCCCATCATGAAATCTTCAGTTCGAGGTTCAAGACCTCCAGTGTCAATCAAAATAAATTCTATTCCATTCCACTCCATCTCACGATAGAGCCTATCTCTAGTAACTCCAGGCTCATTTTTTACAATAGATAGCCTATCTCCTACCAGCTTATTAAATAATGTTGATTTTCCCACATTAGGTCTACCAACAATTGCTACTGTATGTTTCATATTTTCCTCCATTTTTTGTTGTTTCAATAATTTTATAAAAATAAGTTTGAATATACAATATATTTTATCATACTTTTTAAATTTTTATTAGAATTTTTTTCAAATTTATGTTAATTACTATCTTACATAGTAAGAATGATCCTTTTTAATTTGGTGAAAGATCTTAGTATGTCATTTTTACCATGTTTTTTTATATATATTTTTTTTATTGCACTTAATTATACAATATATCATTTAAATTTTTCCAACTTTTTTTAAAAGAATGTTTGACATTTTTTTGTATAACAGTTATAATATTGAAGTAATGAAATGTAACAAATAAATATTTTTACTTAATTTGATAAAAATTTAGGCATATATCAATATTTCTGGTCTATACGCCACTAACAGCGAATTTTTGGGCTTTACTCTTTTTTAATGGGGTTATCCCTTTATAAATTGTCTCAGGAAAATCACGACTACTTTAAGTTTTGTACGGATTCTGTACAGTTTATAAATATGACTACCACCTGTAACATTTTGCAGGCAACCAAAAATTAAGTTAGAACGGTAGATCGGATTTTTTTTATTTAAAATGGATTAAAATCGTTGCAAGCAAAATATTGATTATACCTTCTACTTTTTAAAATTATTTCATAAAAATCTTTTTGTTCTATATAAAATGGCTCTTGAGGATTTTAGATGTCTGGAGTGTACCCAAAACCTTGGACAAATAAATTGAAAACTAGTTTTCTATTTGTTAAAATATAGTTAAGGAAAGAAATTTGATTATGAACAAGAGAAGTAAAAGGTACACAGATGAATTTAAAATGTTAATTTTAGAATTGCTGGAAGAAGGAAGAACAAAAAAATCATTAGAAAATGAATATGGGGTAGCAACGGTAACAATCAGAAAATGGGAAAAAGAATTTAGAGGAATCATAGATAAAAAATACAATGCTAACGAAGCTTTAAATGAAATCATGGCCTTAAAAAGGCAACTGCAACAAGAAATGGAAAAAAATAAAAAATTAGAAAAAGAGCTGGAACAAAAGGAATTAGATATTGACATATTAAAAAAAGCATCAGCCATATTAATGAAAAAATAAGAACTGTTGACAAGTACACATTAGTAAAGACTTTATTCAATGAGTTTAATGTTTCAAAATTAAGAATAATTAATTTAATAGGCATTAAAAAAAGCAGCTATTACTGCTGGATTAAAGAGGTCAAGACACAGAGGGGTATAGAAAATGAAATTTTATATGGTATAATAAAATCAATATGGCAAGATAGCAGAAAAACTTACGGAGCAGCAAGAATTCATAAAAAGCTAAGAAAATTAGGATTAGAAGTAAATATAAAACGAGTTAGAAGATTGATGAAGGAAAACCAGATAAAGTCAATAATTCATAAAAAATTTAGAAATTATAACAAATCAGAAGATATAAAAGAAACAACAAAAAATATTTTAAAAAGAAATTTTGATACAGAAAAATTAAATGAAAAATGGGTAAGTGATATAACATATATTTGGACAAAAAAGGACGGATGGTGCTATTTATCAAGTATAATGGATTTGCACAGCATCACATAAGGTTGGAAAATTTATGGATATAAAATTAGTGATGGACACCTTAAAAATGGCGATATATAAAAGAGGGGATACAACTAATCTAATAATACATACAGATAGAGGTAGCCAGTATATGAGTAAAGAATATCGTAAATTTTGTGCAGAAAAAGACATAAGCATATCTTATAGTAGAAAAGGGAATCCTTATGACAATGCCTGTATAGAATCATTCCATGCAGCATTGAAAAAAGAATATGTACATAATGAAAAATTTGAAAATTTAGAAAGTTTAAGAACTGGAATGTACGAGTATATAGAAATATGGTATAATAATAGCAGAATACACAGTAAAATAGGATTTATAAGTCCAAATGAATACGAAGAAAGCCATAAAGAAAGGAAACAAAAAAATTGCTTAAAAATAGTCTAAATTTTTGAGGACACTCCAATGATGAGGCAGATAAAAAAGATAGAGAAAAAATGGAGGAAGAACACAAATTTTATGAAGAAATAATGAAAAAATGGAGAGAAGAAAAATGATTAAAAAAATATTTTTAAAAACTCTAACGATAAAATACTTGATTTTTTTTACAATTTTAAATATACTTTACGCTAATGATAAAGATTTTAAACCTCAAAAAAATATATTTAATAAAATAAATGATTATTATTTAAAAGATTCTTATAACTATTATGGAACTAAAAAAAAAGTTTTATTAGTTGACATTTCAGATATAAATAAATTAATAATTGGTGATAAAGATTTAGAAGAAATTTTTGAAATAGATGACATTCCAATTAAAATAGTAAATGAATATTTTTTTTCAAAAAATAATGTCTATTATTGTGGAGAAAAAATAAAAGATGTAGATTTAAATAGTTTTGAAATTTTACCTTATGGTTTTTCAAAAGATAAGAATAGTTTATATTTTGAAGGAGAAAAAATTTTAGAAAACATAAAAAATTTTAAATTTTTAGGGGGGAATTTTTTTCTTATTAATGATAAAATTTATGTTCTTTTTTTCGAAGAAAAAGCCAGAATCCTAGAAATTGATTTTAATACATTGAGAGAAGTAAAAATTGATATTCCAACTATGAAGATACTAGGAAAAAATTATATCTCTGATAAAAATAATATATATTATGTGAATAATATTATTGAAAATGTGGATAAAAATAGTTTTAAAATATTAGATGAAAATTTTTCAAGAGATAAAAATAATGTTTATTATCACGGGAAAAAAATAAAAGATGTAGATTTAAATAGTTTTGAAATTTTATCTTATGGATATTCAAAAGATAAAAATAGTATATATTATGAAGAAAATACTTTTTTAAATGGATCTATTAAAAACTTAGAAATTTATAACAGATACTTTTTTAGAAATAACGGTTATTTGTATCTGAGAAGAATTTTTTTTAATGATACTTTTATTGAAAATTTAAAAAAAATAAAAATAAATAGTAACATTAAATTAATAAAAATAGATAATTATTTTTTTTCTTTTGATGAGAATACAATTTTATATGAAGATTTTGCAGGAGTTCATTTTATAAATGTAGAAAATAGTAAAAAATTTAAGAAAATTAAATATTATTATTATACAGATGAAAAAAATATTTATTACATGTATAAAAAAATACCAGAAGTAGATTTAGACAGTTTTGAAATAATTAATAAATATTATTCGAAAGATAAGAACAATATTTATTTTAAAAATTTTAAAGTTGATAAATATATAGATTTTGATTTAATTCTTCCTCCAAAAAAAATTATTGAATAGATCGAAAATTAAATATTAATTTTTGAGAGTGTACATAATTTTGTGGGTGTGTAAAAATTTTTGTGTAAACCTCTAAATAATATATGGTAAAATAACTATATAATATTTGGAGGTTTTTGTTATGGCTAAAAAGAAAATTGACAACGAAATTTTTAAAACACTGATTGAGGATTACAATATTAAAGATACTAATGATATTAAGGATATGCTTAAGGATTTGCTTTCGGGTACTATTCAAACTATGCTTGAAGCTGAAATTGAGCATGAACTGGGGTATGCTAAACATTCTATGAAAGATAAGACTACCTCTAATGCTAGAAATGGACATTCCAAGAAAACTGTTAGAAGTGAGTACGGCAATATTGACTTAGATATTCCTAGAGATAGAAATGCTGAGTTTGAACCTCAAATCATCCCTAAATATCAAAGAGAAATTACTGGTATTGAAGGACAGATTCTTTCTCTTTATGCTAAAGGAATGAGCAACAGAGATATCGAGGACCATCTTAATAATCTTTATGGAATTGATGTTTCGCCATCTATGATCAGTAAAATTACAGATAAAATTATACCTGAAATTAGGGAATGGCAGTCTAGACAGCTTGAGGATGTATATCCAATAGTTTTCATGGACGCTATCCATTATAGTGTAAGAAAAGATGGAGTTGTTGTTAAAAAGGCAGTATATTTAGCTATAGGAATAGATAAGGAAGGAAAAAAGGAGGTTTTAGGATTTTGGATAGGAGAAAATGAATCAAGCAAGTACTGGCTAAATGTTTTAAATGAATTGAAAAACAGAGGAGTTCAGGATATACTAATTATGTCTGTTGATAATTTAAAAGGATTCAGCGAAGCAATATCTTCAGTGTTTCCAAAGACAGAAATTCAAAAATGTGTGGTTCATCAAATTAGAAACAGCATAAGATATATATCTTACAAAGATACAAGGGAATTTACATCAGACTTAAAAGAAATGTATAATGCACCAACACTGGAACAGGCAGAGTTTAAACTGGATGAATTAGAAGAAAAATGGGGTAAAAAGTATATGGCAGTAATTAATTCCTGGAGAAGTAACTGGAATGAGTTGACAACATACTTTAAATATGATACAAAGATAAGAAAGTTGATATATACGACAAACCCGATAGAAAGCTTAAACAGACAATTAAGAAAGTATACGAAGACAAAATCACTTTATCCGACAGATGAAGCATTAATGAAATCGGTATACCTAAGCTTAAAGGAAGCAACAAAGAAATGGACTGGAAGAATACCAGGCTGGGGAGAAATATATTCACAGTTAAGTATTTATTTTGAAGGAAGAATTTAAAAACAGGATGATAAAACTACCATCCTGTACCATATATTATATTTTGAGTTTACACAAAATTATGTACACTCTCAAATTCGACAACCTTAAAAAGCTTATTCAACTTAGAATCTATTAAGGTTATTGAACTTTTTCCACCCCCACACTTGACAAAGAGCCTATAAAATTCAAAAAAATTGCAAGATTTTTATTCCTTGCATTTTTTTATCTTATACTAAATCCCATTTAAAAAATAGAAATTATATTTTATTTATTTTTTTATGGCAAAGGATCAAGACCTCATGTTAAATAGAATTTATAATAAATCTATTGTTTTAATGGGGAATAGTATTATATCGACTTTGGCTTTATCCAATCACTTTCTTTTCCCATAGCATAATTTCTCAGCACTTCTTCCTTATATTCCTTAAATCTTCCATCAATAATTGCCTCACGTGCATTATCCATAAGTTTTAACAAAAAGTACAAATTATGATATGTTGCAAGTCTTTGCCCTAAAATTTCTCCAGCCTTGAATAAATGTCTAATATAGGCCCTTGTATAATTTTTGCAGGCATAACAGTCGCAATCCTCATCCAAAGGTCTGTCATCTCGTGAATAAATTGCATTTTTTATAACAAGACGTCCATATTTTGTAAAAACAGTTCCATGTCTACCAATTCTAGTAGGCTGAACGCAATCCATCATGTCAATACCGTGCTCTACCGCCTCAAGCATATCCATAGGTTCTCCAACTCCCATTAAATATCGTGGTTTATTTTCAGGCAATTTGGGCGTAATATATTTTAAAATCCTATACATATCCTCACGTGGCTCTCCAACTGCAAGCCCTCCTAAAGCATATCCCGCAAATCCATAATCAGCCTCATACAATTCCTCAAGGCTTTTGTCCCGCAAATCCTCATAAATTCCACCTTGGACGATTGCAAAAAGGCCCTGTCTGTCTTTATTTCTATTTGCTTCAATACAACGTTTTGCCCATCTTGAGGTTCTTTCAATAGACGGAATCAAATATTCACGTGTTGATAATCCTGGCGGGCATTCATCCAGCACCATCATAATGTCGCTTCCCAAATTATTTTGAATTGAAATAGATTTTTCAGGCGATAAAAAGTGCTTTGACCCATCCAGATGTGAACGAAAATAAACACCTTCTTCCTTTATCTTTCTCAATTCTCCCAGACTAAATACTTGAAATCCACCACTATCAGTTAATATTGGTCTATCCCATTTCATAAATCCGTGAAGTCCGCCAAAATCATTTACTAATTCATCTCCTGGACGTAAATACAAATGATACGTATTCCCAAGAATAATTTGAGAATTAATTTCTTCTAATTCCTCCTTAGTCATAGCTTTCACAGTTGCCTGTGTTCCAACTGGCATAAATACTGGCGTTTTTATTTCTCCATGTGGAGTTGTTATAACTCCTGCACGTGCATTTCCATCACTTTTTTCCAATTTATATTTTATTGGATTGTTAAAATCCTGATTTTCCTTTTCTATGCTCATTATTTGTTTTTTCTCCTAAATTTATTTTTTATTAATTTGTAAAGTTTATAAAATACGATTTAATATTGTATTTTTTAATATATAACTTTTAAAAAAAATTTATTATAATCCTATAATTTCCCAATTATTATGACTTTTCCCTTCTATTATGCCATTTTTTACGTTTTTTATATAATCAATCATCATATTTTGAATAGTTCCATCAATTTCGCCAATTGCTTCCTTAGATGCCCATAATACAGGGATTTTCTGCCCATCAAAAATTCCGCCTTTTCTTGCTAACTGCTCAAATCTGTAAGCATTCATTCCAACTTTCAATTCCATTTCAGAAGTTATCTCTTTTCCGTTTACAAGCATTAAATCAGTAATTTTATTACCTTTCTCATTTCTCAAGTCAATTTTATATTTCACTCCGCCAAAAATATCAAAAGTCACATATTTTCTTCCTGCACGTTCACTGTTATACCTATACTCTGTATCTCCAGGCTGTATCGTGTCAAAATAGTCAGCTGCCCATTCCATATAGTCTTTTAGTTGCTTTCCTGTCATTTTATAAATTGTGACATCTCCACCTGCATATCTGTAATTGTAAACTATGTCCTTTCTCCTAATTTCACCCTTATTAAGCCTAACATTTTCATAATTATATGCAAATGAAACCACGTCTGCCCCACTGTAATAAAGTTCTACATCCGTTATAAACGAAGACAGTCCAGTATCTTTGGCAAAAGCTGCCGATATACCATGATATTTTTTCTTTGGCACCATGTCATTCAATGTTTCGCCTACTTTTTCATTTGCAATTCTGCAAAGCCTGTTATGAAAAGGCTTGTAAATTTTTTCTATTTCTGGATCGGGCTCTTCATTTTTTACAGGAACAGTTGTCGAATCCTTGCTTATTAAACTGATTTTTCCATTTTCAATTTCAAATTTTAAATCGACTTCTGAAACAAAAGTGCCGTATCTATGAGGCTCTGTAATTAAAACACCATTAATTATTTCCTTTGGAACATTCTGATGCATGTGTCCTGCGACAATTACATCTATTTCAGGTACGGCATTTGCCAAATCTCTCACTCCAGTTTCTGGAATGTTATTTTCATTTTCAATTCCCATGTGAGCCACTACGACAATCGCATTTGCCCCTTCAGATTTTAATTTTTCTATTTGCCTTCTAGTTTCATTTATAGGCGATACAAAGTAAAAATCCTTTAAGTAACCTGTATCTTCTTCAAACTTTGCTGACATCGGAGTTGATAATCCGATAATTCCTATTTTTACACCATCTCTTTCAATAATTACAGAGGCATCTAAATATCTTCTTTTATTTTTTGAAAAGTTAGTATCATTTTCAGCATTTTCATTGTAATATAAATTAGCTGTCAATTTATTAAGTTTCATATCTCTTAAAATATTTGACAAAGTTGGCATTCCAAAATTAAATTCGTGATTTCCAGGTACAAAGATGTCATAGCCCATATAATTTAAAATCTGGGGAACAGGATGCTTTGGAACCATAGCAAATTTTTCTATCCAGTTATCCTGTATCGCATCTCCAACTTCCACTAAAATTATATTTTTATTCTCTTTTTTTATTTTTTTTACCAATGTTGAAATTTGTGCATAAGAACCCGACCTATCCTCCTCATCTGCCCCATAGTTCCAAGCCAATACTCTTCCATGCACATCACTTGTTCCAAGTATTTTTATATCCACTTCTCTTTTATTTTCTAAGCAAGTATCAATATTTTTCATTGACATAATTCCTATTTTCCCTCTTCTTTTTTATTTTTTTTATTTTCTATAATAGACCTGTTTGATAACTATACAAACTTAGAATTTAATAAAATAAATATCTTGAAGCAAGGGGTCTTGACCCCTTGTATAGATAAAAAAACTTAGGTTATCGAACATATCTAATATTTTTCCACTTTTCCCGAGCTTCATAAATTGAAAATTCTCTTTCATATTTTACTTTATTCAATTCATCTTTTATGTAAAAGATTTTTTCCAAATCAATTTCATAATAATTCGCAATCGCAACAATATAATAAAATACATCAAATACTTCCTCCTCAATCGTCCCCTTTATATTTTGTCCATCAAACCTCGTATTTTTTCTAATATTTTCAGCCAGTTCCCCAAATTCCTCAATTAATTTTAAAACTAATCTTTGTCCATTTTCTTTTTTTTTCTGTGATTCTTCCTTATCTCTGCTTTCATCTAAAGTCCCTTTTTCTATTCTTTTAATCAGATACTGGACTTCTTTAAGCGTCATATCTTCAATATTATTTTTCATAAAAATTTACCCCCTTTCTTATTCTATATACCTCAAATTTTTTAGACTTAAATCTAAAATTTTAGCTGAATGTGTTATAGCCCCACTTGAAACATAATCAATCTCCAATCCTTTAAAGCGATTTATATTATTAATGTCTATATTTCCAGAACATTCTATTACAGCTTTCTTTCGTATAATTTTTATAGCCTTTTTAATAGTATCTATATCCATATTGTCAAGCATAATTATATCTGCCCCAGCTCTAACTGCCTCTTCCACCCCTTCTAAATTTTCAACTTCTATTTCAATTTTTTTAATAAAAGGAGAATATTCCCTAGCAAGTTTTATAGCTTTTGTTATTGAACCAGCGGCATCTATATGATTGTCTTTTAACATTATCGCATCGGAAAGATTATATCTATGGTTATGCCCTCCACCAGCTACAACTGCGTACTTTTCAAATATTCTCATATTCGGAACAGTTTTTCTTGTATCTAGTAAATATATGTTTTTATCGTCTAGCGCTTCTATCATTTTTTTTGTATAAGTTGCAATTCCACTCATTCTTTGCAAATAATTTAAAGCTACTCTTTCAGAAGATAGCAATGCTTTTACATCATCTTTTATCTTTAGTATCAGATCTTTTTTAAAAACTTCATCCCCATCTTTTTTATACTCAGTAAAAACAGGAGAACCATTTAACTCAAAAACTCTTTTAAATACATCAAGTCCTGCCAAAATTCCTTCTCCCTTGGAATATAAAGAAATTTCCGCCAGTCTATCATCCTTATAAATTGCATTTGTACTTACATCTTCTGAAGTAATATCCTCTTTTAATGCTAATTTGATTGAATCATCCATTTGAAATTTATCTATTTTTCTCAAACTCATCTTCTTTTATCCTTTGCTCTATAATATTTTTATTTTCTTTTATTTTATTTTCTATTTCAAAAACCTCTTTTTCAATATTTTTAAAAGCATTATCTGCTGCCACATTATTATAATTAGAGATGTTATTTTCAATATTAATCGAACGGGCTGCTCTTTTTCCGAACACAACACTTTCTAATAATGAATTGCTTGCAAGCCTGTTTTGCCCATGAACACCCGTACAGGCAACTTCACCAACAGCATACAAATTTTTCATTGAAGTTTTTGAATCCATATTAACCTTGATTCCTCCCATTGTATAATGCTGAGCAGGAACTACTGGAACTTTATCTTTCAATACATTTATATCTTTTTTTATTAATTGTTTATAAATATTTGGAAATCTTTTTTCAATATCTAATTTTATTGTGCTAAAATCTAACCATTCATATTCAGATTTATCTTTTTTCATTTCTTTCAGTATTGCTTTTGTGACTTCATCCCTAGGTTTTAACTCATCTGTAAATCTTTGCAACTTCTGATTTAAAAGCACCGCTCCTTCCCCTCTTACTGATTCCGAAATCAAAAATTTCCTTTCATTATCTTTTGTATAAAATGTCGTTGGATGTATTTGAACATATGAAATATCCTTTAATTCTATATTATGTCTGATAGCTGCTGCTACTCCATCTCCTCTTATATGAGAAAAATTTGTAGTATTTTTATATATTCCGCCTATCCCTCCTGTTGCTAAAACTGTGAATTTAGATCTTATGGAAAATATTTCTTTATTTTTGGCTACAATACCAAGACAAGTATTATTTTCTTCAACTATATCTAAAAATTCACAATTTTCTATTGTTTTTATGTTCTTTTTTTCCAAAACTTTTTTTATAAGGCTTTCCATTATGTATTTACCAGTTCGATCTTCACAATATAAAATTCTAAATTTTCTGTGTCCTCCCTCTCTTGTATAGAAAAGACCTTTTTTATCACCTGTAAATTTTACTCCCATTCCAATCAAAGTCTTTACAGCTTCTTCTGATTCATCAACTAATATTTCAACTGCCTTTCTGTCATTCTTATAATGGCCTGCAATTAAAGTATCTTCGATATAATCTTCTCTATCCTCTTTTCCCCTGCAAACAGATATTCCTCCCTGTGCAAGATAAGAATTACTGTCTTTAAGCTCCTTTTTCGTTATTAAGCATATATTTATACTGTCATCTAATGTCAAAGCACAAATCAATGCCGCAACTCCAGAACCAATTATAACTACATCGTAATTTTCAGCTTTCATTTCAATCCCCTGCCAATTCTAACATTCTTTCCAAAGGAATTAGAGCTTTTTTAGCTATTTCATCATCAACTTTCAGTTCATCTCCACCTTCCGTCAAAATTTTTTCAATTTTTTCCAAGGTGTTTTTCTTCATACTTCTGCATATCAAAGCATCTGCAAAATGCAATTTTTTATTAGGAGCTTTCTTATATATTTCAAATCTAATTCCTCTTTCAGTTACAATTATAAATTCATCTCCCTCTTTTAAAGCCTCAGCGATTATCCCGCTTGTACTCCCAATATAGTCTGCTAGTTCCAAAATTTCTTCCTTGCATTCTGGATGAGCCAAAACTTTTGCATTAGGATATTCTTCTTTTAGTTTCTTTACATTTTCTAAATGCACTAAATTATGTACACAGCAATAACCTTCATTTAAAATAATATTTTTATTTTTTACTTGTTTTGCGATATACGAGGCTAAATTTCCATCAGGAACTATGAAGATATTTTTTTCTTTTAATTTACTTACAATTTTAAGTGCATTGGATGAAGTTATGCAGACATCACAATGTGCTTTAATTTCAGCTGTCGAATTTATATAACATACTACTGCCAGATCATTGTACTTTTCTCTCATTTCTTTTATTTTTTTTATAGTTATCATATGTGCCATAGGACAGTCGGCATAAATATCAACCATATACACTGTTTTTTCTGGATTTAAAATTTTTATGCTTTCACCCATAAAATATACTCCTGCCATTATTATGGTCTTATTTTTCAGCTTTGTCGCAGTCTTAGCTAAATAAAAAGAATCTCCAACATAGTCAGCAATCTCCTGTACATCTCCATCTACATAATAATGAGCTAAAATCGCCACATCTTTTTCTTTTTGTAATTTTTTTATTCTCTCTTTCATTGCTCCTCCTAAAGTATTCCATAAAATTTCCTAATATTGTCAACCCCTCCTGCTTAAAAAGCTAAATTATTCCAAAATAGAAACAATATTTATTTTCCTAGTCTAATTATAACTTAATTTTCAAAAAAAATCACTAAAAAAATAATTTTTTTTAAACATAGATTTCAAATAAATTTTACAATGTTTTTTAATGAAAATGTGCTACAATATTTTAAGACAGTTTTTTATTGTTAAAAAAATAATTTTTAAGGAAGGGAAGATGATAGAATGAATATCAGAAGTCTTATTAAAAAAATGATTCTAATTTTTGGAGTTATTGGAATCTCACTTACAGCCTTTGCAGCACCTAGAAGAAATAACAAAGTCGTATATGTAAAAAAAGAGCCAACTCGTAAAGTAGTAGTTAGAAGAAGATACATTTTCGTGAAAGTTCCTAAAAAGAAAAATTCAAAAGTAGTATACGTAAAAAAAGAACCTACACGTAGACAAAGAGCTGCCGCTAGAGCGAGAGCTGCCAGAAGAAGATAATTTAACCAAAAATAGCAATAAGTCTCTGACTTTTACAAGCGGGAGATGAATTGCTTTTTTTTATAAATGCTATGTTTGTTGAGGCTTTGAATATAAAAGAAAGAAAAAGAAAATGGAACTCAGTTTTTGACAGAAGATGAAGCAATAAAAAGATATAAAGAAATTTTATCTGAATTACAAAGTTAAATATTAGAATTTTTTTAACACATAATAAAAAATAATATAATCGTTGTTGCAAAAGACAGCGGTTATTTTTTATTTCCAAATTAAATTCACTATTTTTTAAAAAAATTGAAAAAGAAAATTGAAAAATAACTATTAAAATGTTAAAATTAAGTATAGATAAATAATTTAGAAAGGAGCGATATTTTAAATATCGAATAATAATAATTATGAATATAGTATTATTTGGAGCACCTGGAGCAGGGAAAGGGACTCAGGCAAAAGAATTAATTAAAAAATATGAAATTCCTCAAATTTCAACTGGAGATATTTTAAGAGCGGCAATTGCTAATAAAACTCCACTTGGACTGGAAGCAAAAAAATTGATGGATGAAGGAAAATTAGTTTCAGACGATATTGTAAATGGACTTGTAGAAGCAAGACTTAAAGAAGATGACTGTAAAAAAGGGTTCATTTTGGATGGATTTCCAAGAACTGTGGCTCAAGCCAAAGAACTTGACAAAATTTTAGCAAAATCAAATAGAGAAATCGAAAAAGTAATTGCACTTGAAGTAAGCGATGAAGAAATCATCGAAAGAATTACAGGAAGAAGAGTTTCTAAAAAAACTGGTAAAATCTACCACATAAAATATAATCCGCCAGTTGACGAAAATCCAGAAGATTTGGAACAAAGAGCAGATGATAACGAAGAAACAGTTAAAAAAAGATTGGCAGTTTATAATGAACAAACAGCACCAGTATTGGATTTTTACAAAAAACAAAACAAAGTTTACAGCGTAGATGGTGCCAAAAAACTAGAAGAAATTACAAAAGATATAATTGATATTCTGGAAAAATAAATAAAAACAAGAATTTAGAAAGAAGAAGAAAAATGATAATTTACAAAACATTAGATGAAATAAAAAAAATCAAAAAAGCTAATGAAATAATCGCAAGACTTTTTGAAGATGTATTGCCAAAATATATAAAACCTGGAATAAGTACTTATGAATTAGATAAAATTTCAGAAGATTACATTAGAAGCCAAGGTGCAATCCCAGGAACAAAAGGATACGACATAGGAAGCCCATATCCTCCATATCCAGCTGCAACTTGTATTTCTGTAAACGAAGTTGTAGTACATGGTATTCCTAGCAAAAAGCAAATTTTAAAAGAAGGGGATATTTTAACAATTGACACAGTAACAGTGCTTGATGGATATTTTGGGGATTCTGCAATTACTTATGCTGTTGGAGAAATTGATGAAACTTCTAAAAAGTTGATGGAAGTTACTGAAAAAGCAAGAGCCATCGGAATTGAAGCGGCACATGCTGGAAATAGAATTGGTGACATTGGACATGCTATTCAAGAATATGTGGAAAGTTTTGGATTCTCACTTGTAAGAGATTTTGCAGGACACGGAGTTGGTAAAGAAATGCATGAAGATCCAATTATCCCGAATTATGGAAGAGTTGGAACTGGAGCTAAAATTGAAGATGGAATGGTAATTACAGTTGAGCCAATGGTAAATGTCGGAACTTATAAAGTAAAAATATTACCTGATATGTGGACTGCCGTTACAAAAGACGGAAAACGTTCAGCCCAATATGAACACAGTTTTGCCATTATTGGTGGAAAACCTGTAATTTTAAGTGTAAGAGATTAATGAAAAAAAATATAAAAATAAAAAATATAATGAAGGGAGAGAATTAAATTGAGCATACTGGCATTCATATTAATATTATTCGTGGCAATGGAACATTATTACATATTAATTCTTGAAATGTACCTAAATGAAAGTAAATCTATTCAAAAAAACTTTGGATTAGAACTAGATTTTCTAAAAGATAAACGTGTAAAAAAAATGCTGGCAAATCAAGGACTATACAACGGTTTTCTTGCCTCAGGATTAATGTGGAGTTTAACCGAAAGCGGAGAATTTCAATTTCAAATTGCAATTTTCTTCCTGATTTGTATTATTTGTGCAGCAATCTACGGTTCTGTAACAGTTTCAAAAAAAATATTCTTATTACAGGGAGTCCCTGCATTAATAGCTTTTATTTTATTATTATTGCCATTAATAATTTCATAATTTTATATAATAAATGCATCTGAAATGGAAAAAAGTTTTAGGTGTATTTTTTTATAAATAATAACAAGGGGTCAATAACCCCCTGCCACAAGTTTATTCACAAAATCTAATTTTAAAAATCAACCTTTTATATGTTTTTTACTATTTTTATCAGGATTTTCAATTTTATCCTTCTCTTTTTTTCTCTCATTTTCCAAAACTTCATCTAAAAGTTTTATTACTCTTGTATTCTCAAATTCTTTTCTGTATTTATTTATTACACTTTCATCAGCAACTGCAAGCATTTGAGCAACTGCTAGATAAAGTGCTAATTCCGACTGCTCGTTAAAATATACATCTTCATAACTTACATCCTTTGTTGAAACGTTATCCAAATAATATTTTACTGCACTTTCTGCTCCATAATTCATCATATTTTTGGCTATTTCTATTTCTGCAACTTTTAACTCAAATCCTCTTACAAAATCATCTGAAATACCAAATTCCTTCTGATTTTTATCAATTTTAAAATAATCTGCTATTCGTCGATATTTAGTAATTTCTTCTTTTTGATTTTTTACATTATCTTTTCCATTATCAAGAATTTCTTTTATGCTTTCAGAATAAGTTTGATTACTTTCTTTATTATCTTCTGCTTCGTCTGAATCGTTATCGTCTTCTTCATATTTATTTTGTATAATTCCTTTTTCATTATCATACAAAAAACCATCTGGAAGATCATTTACTTCATTATTACTACTTTTATCTTCTTCAGATAAATAATCTCCTAGTGTATTAAAAAACAAGACCATATCCAAATTATCATTTAATATTTCAATCAAATCCATTGCTGGTGTTCCCTTATAACTTCTTTTTAAAAGATTGTAATATTTTTCAGAATTTTTTTCATCGCCTTTTAGCTTATAATAACTAAATTCATCTGATAATCTGTCAAATTTTGATGAATATTTTGAAATCTTGTCCATATATTGTCTTGCTTTTTTAAAGTCTTTCTGTTCTCCAATCATATATGCACCAGCAATAATTTCTCCTAAAGTTTCATTCCTCTCGTCTTTTTCAAAAATTTCCTTTAGTCTTAAAAAATCATCATTTTCTTTACCATCTTCCGCAAAAAAATTTCTTTCATCTCTAATATCATATTGAAGTTTTATAGTTTCGTCAATAATATCCTGCTTTATTCCAATTTTAGAAAGCTTATCCTGTGTAAGCTCTGCCCGTGTATACGCCGATAATTTTGAACTTAATCCAAGCAATAATGGCAATGATAGCGATGCAAACAATTTTTTCATAAATCCCTCCTGTTTTTATATAAATCTTTTTTTACATTTTACTAAATAGTATCAATTTATCATTTTGGCCAAAAAATCCTTATCTTTTTCAGTTTCTTTTTGAATTTTGTTAGCAATCCAAGTATCTTCCAATTTTGCTCCATTGTTTATTTTAAGTACGACTTCCTTTATTTCCTCATTCATTATTACAACATTAAAGTAAAGTATTACTTCAGCACGAAGATTATAATTTCGTATTTCATTACTAACATCATCATTTACAACATTATTCAGATACTCGGCAACAGCCTGCTTTACTTCACCTTTATCAAATAGTCCACGAATCTTATTTAAATAATAAGTCAATTTCATAAGATGGTACTCTTCATCAGAAACTCCTATTTTTCTTCTTTCGCTTTCATCTTTTAATAATTTTAGAACTTTTTCTGTCAGCATCTGCTTTTCATCAGGATTCTTTGCTACAAAAATTTTTGATAATGCTATTATCGCAGGATCATTGTATTTTTTAGGAATCTCATTCATAATTTTTTCAAATTCAGATGTATTTCCTTGATCTAGAGCATACATCATTTTTGAAAAAGTTTTTGTATATTCATAAGGCGTATATTTTTCAAATAAATCCAGATATTTTTTATAATCTCCGCTTATTTTTGATTCAAAAATAGTAATTAATGCTTGTGCGGCTATATAATTTCTTTTGTCTTTTTGAAGAAGATTTTCCAGTTTTTCGACTCGCTCTCGTATGATTTTCTCATCTTCCTCAAAATATTGCGTATCACGTATTTCATAATCCAACGCAATTGTTTCATCAATCAATTCCTGCTTAACTCCAAGTTTTGACAATGTTTCCTGAATTTTTTCCCTTTGTGTAAATCCATATATTTCAAAATTCATCATTAAAAATATTCCTAAAATCAAAAATAATT
This sequence comes from Leptotrichia sp., assembly GCF_057270615.1. Classification (NCBI taxonomy): domain Bacteria; kingdom Fusobacteriati; phylum Fusobacteriota; class Fusobacteriia; order Fusobacteriales; family Leptotrichiaceae; genus Leptotrichia; species Leptotrichia sp. The sequence goes on along the minus strand of NZ_DBHIXN010000014.1, from coordinate 20,818 downwards.
TTTTCACCTTTACCACATCCTTAAAATTTTGATAAAAACATCTCCTTTAACATTTATTGTACAATATAAGTATATCCTACATTTTTGATTTTTAAAAATTTTTTCTTGATTTTTTTTAAAATTTAAAACATCAAATTAAAATGAATTCCTGCTAATTTTAAAAAGAACTCCACAATTGCTATAAATCCATTCGTTAAAATTCCACTTCCAAAGTAAACTATTGCAAATATAATTAAAATTCCATATTTTTCAATTTTGTTATAAAACTTTCTTACTTTTTCACCAGAAAAAGAATAAATTATTCTTCCTCCATCCAAAGGTGTGATTGGTATCAGGTTAAATATGCCAAGAAGCAAATTTATTAGATATGCATAAAGAAGAACTGTCATAAAAATATTTTCAATATCCAGATATTTTCCAAGAAATTTTAATAAAAGAAGTGAAACTGCAGCAATTATAAAGTTCACAACTATTCCAGCTATTGCAACACAAAATAATCCAAGCCGATGCGGTCTTAGATTATCAAAATTTACTGGAACAGGCTTTGCCCATCCTACCAAAAACTTAAATCCACTCAAAAGTATTAAAATAGGCAAAATTATCCCTGTCAAGTCAATGTGCTTTAAAGGATTCAAAGTTATTCTTCCTTTTATCTTAGCTGTATCATCTCCAAATTTATGAGCCACATATCCATGTGCCACTTCGTGAAGAGTCATTGATATTACAAAAATCACAAGTGAAATTATCATATCTCTCGAAATTTCTACCACAAAAAAAATTCTTGCAATAAAATAAATAATAACTGCTATAATGACTCCCAGCTTTATTCCCGAATACTCTGGATTCAAATTTTTAAATCTATCATAATAATCTTTTAATATTTTCACAAAATTTCCTTTCCAAATTTGACTTTACATAATATTTTTTATTCATTTCTCAAATTCATCACCCAATATCCAATTCCTATTGTATAAATTATATCAAATTTTCCCAAAAATAACAAAACATTTTAAAAATTTGATGGATTAAAGTATTCAAATCTTTTTTTACAAATAAAAAAAACAACCTTATGTAAAAGTTGTTGCTTTTAACGAATAATTTAATCCTTGTTTTAATGGATACTCTAATGAACATGAACAAATTTTTAATGCGAAAGCGATTACGTTTCAATCCTTATTTTAATGGATACTCTACTTTAACTTGGACGCAAGAATCCTGTTTCATTTATTTCTTAATCGTTTCAATCCTTATTTTAATGGATACTCTACTTTAACCCGTACTTTTGAGAAAATTCTTTATTTATCGGTGTTACAGAGATTTTTTCAGACATTAAAATCGCATTTTTTTGACTAATTTTTGTTATTTTTTGCTGTTTTTTTGGCATTTTCCGTAACTCCTAGCCTGCATTTTTACTGGCTTTCAATAGATTTTTCCCTGAATTTTTTACTTTTGGTAGTGGCAGGAATTTTTACTACAAACTTATTTTACCACATTTTTTTGATTTTTCAAAATTTTTTTTAAAAAATGGAGTACCATAACTGATACTCCAAATAACTTCTTTTTGCTACATTTTTGTTTTAACTATTTTTTAAACATTCCAGTAACTTTGCCAGCTAAGTCCTTTGCTCCTTCCACAGTTTTATCCACTGCTTTTTCAGCACCTTTTTCCACATCTTTAACAATTTTGTTATTTGCTGCTTTATTAGCCAAGTCTTTTGCACCTTCTACTGTTTTTTCAAAAACTTCTTCAGTTCCTTTTTTAATATTTTGAGCAACTTCGCTTCCTGCAATTTCCTTTGTTTTGTCAGCCAAGTCTTTTGCTCCATCTACAGTTTTTTTCAATGCATCTTCTGCACCTTTTTTTAAATCATCGAATTTCATAATTTTTTCCTCCATTTTTTTTATTTATAATTATTAAATAACTATCTTTTTTATTCTACAGTTACTGATTTTGCCAAGTTTCTAGGCTTATCAACATCATTTCCCTTTAATTTTGATAAATAGTATGCCAATAACTGATGAATTACGATTGTAGGGAATCCTGCATAATCATCTTCGACATCTGGAATATAGAATACTTCATCTGCCACTTCTTCTACAACTGTATTTCCTTCTTTTGCAATTGCAATAACATAAGCTCCTCTTGATGTAACTTCTTTTATATTTGATACTGATTTTTCAAATAAGTCAGATTGCGTAGCATTAACCACAACAGGCACTCCATCTGTAATAAGTGCAATTGTTCCGTGTTTTAATTCTCCTGAAGCAAAGGCTTCTGAATGAATATATGAAATCTCTTTAGATTTTAAGGCACCTTCTACAGCAATTACATAGTCAAGCCCACGCCCAAGATAGAACATGCTTTCACTATTTTTAATTTTATCTGCAACATCTTTGATTTTTTCATCGTATTCCAGCATTCTTTGGATACTTTGCTCCACTTCATACAATTTTTTAATATCCTTAGCCACTTCATCTTTTGTAATTTTACCAAATTTATATGCAAAATCAATTGCCATCAAATTTAAAATTACCATTTGAGTAGTATATGCCTTTGTAGAAGCAACGGCAATTTCAGGCCCTGCCCAAGTATAAATAACATGATCTGCCTCTCTTGCCACTGAAGATCCTACTACATTTGTAATTGCAACAACTCTTGCCCCATGTCTTTTAGCCTCTTTCATAGCTTCAAGCGTATCTAATGTTTCTCCAGACTGACTCAACACGATGACTAATGCCTTATCATCAATTACAGGATTTCTATATCTAAATTCAGAAGCAATATCAACATCTACACGTATTCTAGTTTTTTTCTCAATAATATGCTTTCCGGCAAGCCCTGCATGATAAGCAGTTCCACAAGCCACAATATAAATATCGTTAATTCCACTCAAATATTCCTTTGTAAGCCCCGCATCATCAAAATTAATGTTGTAATTTTCATCAACTCTGCTGTTTAATGTTTTCACAAGAACTTCTGGCTGCTCAAAAATCTCTTTTTCCATAAAATATTCATATCCACCTTTAGAAGCAGCTTCCAAATCCCATTCAATATGAGTTATTTCTCTTTTTTTCTCATTTCCGTCAACATCCATAATTTTTACAGAATCTTTTTTTATTTCTACAATTTCATTATTTTCAATCAAATAGACATCTCTTGTATATTTTAAAATAGCAGGGATGTCAGACGCGATAAAGTTTTCTCCCTTTCCAATTCCAACTATTAATGGACTTTCCTTTCTAGCCGCAATAATTCTATCAGGCTCCTTAACAGACATAATTCCAAGTGCATAAGCACCTTTTATAACTTTTAACAATTTTTTTACTGTTTCAAGTATATCCCCTGTATAAAGTTCATCCAATAAATGTGCCACAACTTCCGTATCAGTTTCTGATTTAAATTCATATCCTTTTGCAATTAAATCTTTTTTTAGTTCCAGATAATTTTCAATAATTCCGTTGTGAACAACAACTAATGTTTTATCTTTGTTAAAATGAGGATGTGAATTTTCATCAGATGGTTTTCCATGAGTTGCCCATCTTGTATGCCCTATTGCAACAGTTCCTGAAAGCGGATGTTTTTTTAATTCATCAGCCAAATTTTTCAATCTTCCCACTTTTTTCACAATTTCAAATTTTTCACTTCCAGTATTAACAGCGATCCCAGCTGAATCATATCCTCTGTACTCTAATTTTTCCAACCCGTCAATAACAAATTCCTGAGCATTTTTTGATCCAATGTAACCTACAATTCCACACATAATTTTTCTCCTTTAATAATATAAAATTACTAGAAAATGTTACTATAATAATTTTGTAATTTCAATTACTTGAAATTTTTGTATATTATTAAGGCTGTAACCACCTAAAGAGCATCCGCCGATATTTCGATAACTCTTTTCCTCGTCTTCTTTTCTATAGTGAACTAGCTTCTTGGGAAGTATCTGCTTTTGCTAGCCAAATATATTTACCAAGCTCTTCGGGCAGTCCCTGCCCTGACTATGAGTATTATACCGTATAAGAGCTGTTATTTCAAGCTATATTCTGCAATTCATCTCCCACTTATAGAAGAAAGAGACTTCTTGCTAAATATTGTTAAATATTTCAAAAGAACAGGCGCTTTTCAAATTTTTACTTTCTAGTTTAAAAGATTATATCAAATTTTTTATATTTTTTCAATACATATACAAATTTTTTAAAATAAATAAAAAATTATTGCGTCTTTTATTTAATTAGTTTGAAATGTTTGTGATGTTGTGATATACTAAGGTTATAAATCTAGAAACTTAAATAAAAAAATTAAATTGGAGGATTTTAAAATGAATAATAAATTAAAAATGGGTATTTTAACAGCATTATGCTTATTTGCATTATCTTGTGGAAATGGACAAAATGGAAAGGTAGTATTTGAATCACCAGATAAAAAGATAAAAGTATATGAAAATGAAGTTGATATTGAATTGGAAAAGAATCTATTTTCCAGCGGTATTGCACAAAAAGATCTTACACCTGATCAAATTAAACAAATGAAACAATCTATTATTAGAAATATTGCTTTGAACAGAGCTCTTGCCATAAAAGGTAAAGAAGAAAAACTTGACAAAGATAAAAAATATACAGAAAATCAAAATGTTATAAGAGAACAATTATTAGCAAGTTTGACTTTAGTTAATGAAGTTAACAGTAAAGTTAAAGTTACCGATGAAGAAGCTAAGAAATATTATGATGCAAACCCTGCTGCTTTCACTCTTCAGGAAGATTCTGCAAAATTACAGATTATTCCATTTAAAGCTACAGACGCTGCAACAGCAAATCAAGTATTAAAGGATGTTCTTGCAAATCCTAACAATTTTACTGCTTATGCACGTAAATATAATTCAAATATTGCTGGAGTTTCTGAAAATGGAGAAACTCCTGTAATTCCAGATAGCCGTTTAGGTGCTTTAGGTACAGCTATAAAAAATGTATCAGCTGGACAAATTGTTAACAGTGTAGTTAAAGTTGATAACGCTTTATATGTTGTAAAAGTATTGGAAAAGAACTCTAAAGGTTTGATTCCTTTTGAAAAAATTAAGGAAACTATAAAAACTCAAATAAGAAATCAAAAAAGACAAGTTGAACAACAAAATTATTTAAAATCTATATCTGACGAATTTAAACTTTCAAATATAGATGATGCAATAAAAAATGTTAAATAATTTAACAAAAAATATCACACATAAACTATCATTAGAGCTTTATAAAAATACACAAATAAAAAATTACAACTCATAATTAACAAAAGCAGATAGTTTACAAATTACCCTAAAAATCCCATTACTTTAGTAGTGGGATAAAGGGGATTAAATAATATTAAAAAGGAGGGTTTTTGTGAAAATTTTGAAATACCTGCTAAGTATTGTATTATTAATATTAATTATATCACTTTTTGGTATTATGTTTTCTAGTAATATTGTTTCATTTATGACAAAATCCAAACATTCTAAATTTTATAATGTAAAATATTCTGTAAAAAATAGTCAAATGGTTTTTGATAATTTTACGGTTAATGGAAAAAATCTTGGAAAAGGACATGCTACAATTGGAATAATACGAACTGGTCTGTTTAAACTTGTACCAAAATTAACAATCTCTAATCTAAAGCTGGAAAATGTAAACTTAAACAGCATTTATAAAGAAAAAAATTCTCAAATTGATACTTTTACAGAAAAAATAAATTCCCTTAGCGCTCAAGAAAAAGCAAGTAAAACAACTGCTGATTTTATTAAGGAAACAACAGATAAGGCAACAGCTTTAACAACTAATACTGATAATCTTATCAATAACCAGTGGAAACAAAACATTGAAAAAATTAATACCATGAAAAAAAATTATGCAGAAACTACAGACTTGAAGAGCAAAGCTCAAAAAATTGTAGAATTAAATAATGAAATTAAGCCACTTGTAAAATCTATAAATTCTGAAAAAGAAAATATTGAAAAAAGTATTTCCGAAATCGAGCTAGAAAGAGATATTGCACTTGAAAATATTTCTGATAACCTAACTAAACTCGAAAAAGAAATTTCATTAAATGACTTTAATAACAATTCCAACAGCAATGTTCAAAATATGAATCTTTATATATTCCTAGATAAAGGAAAAGACTTAGAAACTTCATTAAATACGGCTTTAAAAGCTACTAACCTTATAAAGGAAATAAAAGATTTAAATATTAGAATTTCAGATGTGGATATTAACGAAGGAAAAATTGTAGCTAAAGGGCTAAATGGAAATATCTCGCAAGTAAATGGCGAAGTCTTATTGCCAAATAATTCAAAAGCATTAATAAAAGGTCAAAATAATGATTATGAAATTACTTACAACAAAGATAATTTTACTTCTAAAACTTTATTTACAATGAATAAAATAGGTTCAGTTATTGAATATTCAAAAAATGATTTAATTGAAGGAAAAATTGTAAAACTTGCTTCAGAACTTATTATGGAAAATAATAATTTCAAAAATTTAAATCACACTGTCTTAACTGATGAGGAAAAAACATTGCTAACTCAAAAAATCGAAAATTTGAGAAATAACAATTATCAGCAAATTATGGCAAAATATGAAGAAGATAACAAAAATATTGAAACATTAATTAATACAGTTTATGCACAAAAAGACAAACTTGATAAATTAGAAAGAGATTTACTGTCACTTGGAACTATTATAACAGTTGAACAGTCTACTGCAATTAATGACAATACTCCACAAAATAATAATCAAAATAACGCATCAACTATTAATATAAACAATACAAATTCTAATAATAATGATAATATAAATAATAATGCCGAAAAACAAAATGGCAGCCAAAATACTAATAAAATTAATATTGGAATTAGATAAATTTTATAACAGGCATACCTCTAATGATATGCCTTATTTTTTAAAATATTATTTGTATGGTAAAACTATGCTCTATAAAAAAATATAAATTATATTTTCCTATTTCCTAACAAGAGAGCATCAGCCTCTTGCATAACAAAAATTATAACAAAGTTATTATTTTAAGAAAAAATTTTATAGTAAATCCACTATTTAAATCAGAAATAATATAAATTTTAGAAAGGAAGTTTTTATGTTATTAAGTATAAAGAATATTTCAAAAAAATATAACAATGGAACAACTGCCTTAAAAAATGTCTCATTTGATGTGGAAAAAGGTGAATTTATCTCTATTATTGGACCGTCAGGTTCTGGAAAATCAACACTACTTAGAAGTATTAATAAAATGATTGATATTTCCCAAGGTTCGATTTTATTTGAAAATAGAAATATTGAAAATTTAAAAAAAAGAGAAATTGAACTTGTAAGACGTGAAATCGGCATGATTTTTCAAAATTATAATCTTGTGGAAAGGCTGACTGTTATTGAAAATGTGCTTCATGGGCGGCTTGGATATAAATCGGTATTTGCTGGAATACTTGGAATTTATTCAGAAGAAGAAAAAAAAGATGCTTTTAATTTTTTAGAAAAAGTAAACATGACAAAATATGCCTACCAAAAGTGCAACGAACTTTCAGGTGGACAAAAGCAGCGTGTAGGAATTGCAAGAGCAATAATGCAAAAACCAAAACTGCTTCTCTGCGATGAACCAATAGCTTCACTTGATCCCAAAACTGCTGAAAATATAATGGACTACTTAAAAAAAATTGTTTCTGAACTAAAAATTACATGCATTGTCAATCTTCATCAAGTTGATATTGCAAAAAAGTATTCCAATAGAATTATTGCATTAAATGAAGGCAAGAAAATTTTTGATGATAGAACAGATCAACTTACAAATGACATGATTGATCTTATTTACAAAGATGAAGAACATGCTTAATAAGGAGGGATTATGAATTTAAATGAAAAAGATATTTTTAAGCAAAGATTTTATTCTAAATTTATATTTGTACTAATAATTATTTTACTTTATGTAATGTCCTCTATTATTTCAGGATTTCAAAATGGAATGGCATTCTCCTCAATTCCAGCAGGAATTTTTTGGTTATTACAAAAATTTATTCCTACACAAAATGCTATTCAATATTTTCCAGAAATCATAACTTCTGCTCTGCAGACAGTTCTACTTGCTATAACTTCCACAACGATTTCAGCAATATTTGCCCTATTTCTCGCAATAATTGGCTCAAACTCAACTGGAATCAATATTTTCACAAAAATTATAACAAAAGTAATTGCTTCATTTTTTAGAAATATGCCAATTGTAGCCTGGTCATTAATACTTGTATTTTCTTTCAAACAAAGTCAATTTACGGGATTTCTGGCATTGTTTCTAATTACATTTGGATATTTGACACGTGCCTTTTCTGAAACAATCGATGATACAGCAAATGATGTGATAGAAGCGTTAAAATCAGTAGGAGCTTCGTATTTTCAAATAATATTTTGTGGAATTATTCCAAGTACAGCTTCTCAACTTTTATCTTGGCTTCTATTCTTTATAGAAACTGGAATACGTGAATCAACATTAGTTGGAATATTAACAGGAACTGGAATCGGATTTACATTTAACTTGTATTACAAAAGTTTCCGTTATGATGCCGCTGGACTTGTAATTTTAGTTGTTACAATCATTGTAGTTGGTGTAGAAATGCTTTCAAACAAACTTAGAAGCGAATTAATGTAAAATATTTGAATAATTTCTTTAATAAAAAAAAGGAAGGTGAATATTCTTTTGGAAAAAATAAAAATAAAAAAACTTACAAAATCAAAAATTTACTTATACACAACTTTATCTATATTATTAATTATTACAGTTTATACTTTATTCACAATGGATTTTGGCGGTGTCAATATTTTTAAAGCAACTGGACATTTTTTTAAGGACTTAAAAACAATGTTTTTTTCTCCAAAGCTATCTAATAGATATACTTACATTCAAGTATTTCAAAGTCTTGCTGTAACAATTGCTTTATCTATCCTTACAACGATTATTGGTTCATTTATAGCATTGTTTTTATCCTTTTTTGCATCACAAAATCTTTCTAATAAATATTTATCAAAAACTATAAAATTAGGTATATCTCTTATTCGAGCAATCCCAACAATATTATGGGTTATGGTATTTTCGGTCGTTGCAAACATCGGAGTAGAGGCAGCAATTATTGGAATGACTTTTCACAGTGTTGCCTATCTTGTAAAAGCCTATTCTGAAAGTATTGAAGAAATAGATAACGGCATCATCGAAGCATTAAAGTCAACAGGAGCTTCCTTTTGGAAAATCATTTTTCAAGGAATTTTACCAAGCACTATAACTTCCATTTTATCTTGGACTTTTATACGTTTTGAAATAAACTTTACAAATGCAGTTTTAGTTGGAGCTGCCGCTGGAGCTGGCGGAATTGGATATGATATGTTTATGTCTGGAACAATGTATTTTGATATACGTGAAATTGGAGTATTTGTATACTTAATATTTGGCGTGGCAATTATATTGGAATTTATTTCATATTTATTAAGAAAAAAATATTTAAAAAATTAAAATTTTTAACTTATATTATTTACATAGTTTTGGATACTCCAATTAATGTAAAAATTATACTATTCCCCTCCCACTTGTAGAAGAGGGAGATGAATTGCAGAACATAACTTGAAATAATAATTATTATATGGCATAATGCTCGTACATCAGGGCAAGGACTGCCCAAAGAGCTTATTTGGCTAACAGAAGCAGATACTTCCCAAGAAGCTCACACTTCACTTCTAAAAGTGGGAGTAGTTCACTAAATAAAAAAATCTCTAAAAAGAATTTTACCTAGTTAGAGATTTTTTATTTTATATAGAATTAAATTTTAATATTAACGATGTCTTTTATTTACAAAACTCTTCATATGTTTAACTGCCAAGAATGAGTCTATTTGCAATAATATTTCTACTGCAGTCCCAACCAAAATCAATAAACTTGTTCCTCCAAGCATTACTGGAAGATTTAAAATATATCCAAACCATATATTAGGCATAATACCTAATAGTGATAAGAATATTGCACTTCCAAATGTTACTCTTGTAGTAACTTTTTCCAAATAATCAGCAGTTTCCTTTCCAGCTCTTACTGTTGGAATTGTTCCACCACTTTGCTTTAAGTCATCTGCAACTTTATCTGGATCAAAAGCAATTGTAAGCGTATAGAAAAATGAAAATACTGTAATCAATATTGCAAATAATAGCAAGTAAAAAACTCCTTTAGGCTCAAATTGAGCTGTTAAAAAGTTTTTTAAATTTCCAGTTTTCATCATTGAAATTAAAAATGATGGTGCCGCCATCAATACTGATGCAAAGATTATTGGCATTACTCCAGACATATTTATCTTTAATGGCAAATATGTTCTTTTTCCAACTGTACTTTGTCCACCACCAAATCCAAGGCTTCCTTTTCCAGCATATTGAATAGGAATTCTTCTTTCTGCTAACTGAATAATTACCATCAACGCAATAAATATTATAAATACTATTAATGACAATCCTAACAAAACTTTTCCCATTCCACTAGGTAATCCAGTAAACATAGAACTAATAACAGATGGTAATCCTGCAACGATATTTAGGAAAATCAACATTGATGTACCATTTCCAATACCTCTTATTGAAATTCTTTCAGAAATCCACATTAAAAATGAAGTTCCACCTGTAATCAAAACTACTGTACTAAGAACAAATTTAGGACCTGGTTCCAATACTAATCCTTGATTTTGCATTAATATTGCAATCCCAAAAGATTGAATTATTGCAAGTACAATTGTTACATATCTTGACCATTGAGTTATTTTATCTCTTTCTTTTCCACCTTCCTTTTGCATTTCATCTATTTTAGGAAAAATTACTCCTAATAATTGAAATACAATGGAAGCATTAATGTAAGGGACAATTCCCAATGCAAAAATTGAAGCTCTTTCAACAGCTCCACCCGAAAATAAATTTAAAAATTGAGCAATCGCATTTCCTTGCTGGAAATTTTTAAAAGCTTCTGTATTAATTCCAGGAACTGCTATATGAATTCCAACTCTTGCAACCATTATCATAAGTAATGTAAACGTTACTCTTTTTTCTAATTCAGGTATATTAAAAATAGCTTTTACCCTACTTGATACTGCTTCAGCTAGAGTCAATTCTACCACTCCTTTAATGTATGAAGAAAAAGCAAGATATTAAATCTTACTTATCTCCATCTTCTTTTTTATTATTTCCTGCTTTAGCTGAATATGATCTGATTTCTAATAATTCTACACTTCCTCCAGCTTTTTCAATTAATTCTTTAGCTGCTTTTGAGATTCTGTGTGCTTTTACAGTTAATTTTTTATTAACTTCTGTATTCCCTATAATTTTTAATAAGCTAGTAAATTCTTTTTCTTTTACATAAGCCTCAACATTTGAGTTTAAGTATTCTTTTACAGCTCTTTTTCCTTTTGCATTTCTCAATGCTCCATCAGAATATTTTTTTATAAATTTAGGGTTTTTTACTATTCCATTTTCAACTAATGTTTGTAAGCTAACTACATCTCCATCGTTAAATCTTTCAACAATATCAGACAATGCAATTGCTATAATATCTTTCTTAAATGGTGCATTAGAAAATCCTCTTTTAGGGATTCTTCTAATAATAGGCATTTGTCCACCTTCAAATATAGGTGATACATAAGAACCTGATCTTTGTTTTTGTCCATTATGACCTTTACCAGCAGTTTTTCCCCAACCAGTTCCGTGTCCTCTTCCTACTCTTTTTCTTTCTCTTTTCGATCCAGCAGCAGGTCTTAATTCATTAAGATTCATTTATTCTAAACCTCCTCTACTTTAAGTAAATAAGAAACTAATTTAATTTTTCCTTCAATATCAGCAGTTTTGTTATGAACTGCACTTTGACTGATTTTTCTTAATCCAAGTGATTTTACAGTCGCAACATGATTAGGTTTTCTTCCATTAATTCCTTTTACAAGTGTTACTTTTACTTTAGACATTAATTTTACCTCCTAACCTATTATCCTAAAATTTCTTCAACTGATTTTCCTCTAAGTCTTGCTACGTCTTCAAGAGAACGTAATTGCTTAAGACCTTCTAAAGTTGCTCTTGCAACGTTATCCTTAGTTTTTGAACCTCTAATTTTTGTAAGCACATCAGTTACACCTGCTAGCTCAAGTAATTCCCTAGTTGCTGAACCGGCGATAACTCCTGTCCCTTTTGAAGCTGGTTTTAATAACACACTAGTTGCATTGTATTTACCAATTTGTTCATGTGGTAATGTCCCACCTTTTAATGAAACATTTACTAAGTTTTTCTTGGCATTTGCAATGGCTTTTCTAATTGCATCAGGTACACCGTTAGCTTTTCCTAAACCAATACCTACTTTTCCTTTTTCATCTCCAACAGCTGCTAATACTGAGAATGAAATTCTTCTTCCTCCTTTAACAGTTTTAGAAACTCTGCTTATTCTTAAAAGTCTTTCTTTATATTCACTTTCTCTTTCTCTGTTATCTCTATCTCTAGCCAAAATAAATCCTCCTTATCTTTAGAATTTTAATCCTGCTTCTCTTGCAGCATCTGCCACAGCTTTAACTCTTCCTGTGTAAATATATCCTCCTCTGTCGAATACAACAGTAGTAATTCCTTTATCTAACGCTTTTTTAGCAATTCTTTCACCAATTTGTTTAGCTGCTTCGATATTTGAACCTTTTTCAATTTTTGCACCTTTTTCAATAGTTGATGCAGAAACTAGAGTATTTCCTGTTGTATCATCAATTACTTGAACAAAGATGTTTTGTAAACTTCTATACACAGCAAGTCTAGGTCTTTCAGCAGTTCCAACGATTTTTTTTCTAATACTTCTATGTTTTTTTTGTCTTAATTTATTTCTATCAAGTTTTTTTACCATTAAAATCTACCTCCTATCCTTTCTTACCTTCTTTTCTTCTAATTACTTCATCAGCATATTTAATTCCTTTTCCTTTGTAAGGTTCAGGTGGTCTTTTTGCTCTGATGTTTGCTGCAACTTGTCCAACTAATTGTTTGTCAATTCCTTCAACAGAAATTTTAGTATTTCCTTCAACTTTGAAAGTAATTCCTTCTATTGGCTTAATTTCAACTGGGTGTGAATATCCTAAAGATAAAGTTAATCCTTTTCCACTAGATTGTACTCTGTATCCTACTCCGACTAATTCCAATCCTTTAGAAAATCCTTCACTTACTCCAACAATCATATTGTTTAAGTTTGCTCTTGTAGTTCCATGAAGAGCTCTAGTATTTGGTAAATCATTTGATCTTTCAAATACAATTTCATTACCATCAATATTTGCTTTAATTTCATCACTTAATTCTCTTACCAATTGCCCTTTTGGCCCTTTTACAGTAAAAGTATTCCCATCCTGCTTAACTTCAACACCAGCAGGTATAATTATAGGTTTTCTACCTATTCTTGACATTGTTTATCCTCCTAATTTATAAAATGCGTAAATTACCACACGTAGCAAAGAACTTCTCCACCTACGTTATGCTTTCTGCATTCCTTGTCTGTAATAACACCTTGTGGTGTTGAGACAATGGCAATTCCTAATCCACCTAATACTTTAGGCAAACTTTCTACAGATGTGTAAACTCTTCTTCCAGGTTTTGATATTCTTTTTAACCCTTTAATAACAGCTTCTCCATCTACAACTTTCAAAGATACAACTATATTTTTTATAGCTCCTTCTTCCTTAATTTCGTAACCGTTTATATATCCTTCATTTTTTAATATATTTGCTATACTTTCTTTAATTTTTGAAAATGGTACTGCAACTTGTGCATGTTTAGCCATGTTTCCGTTTCTGATTCTAGTAAGCATATCAGCAATAGGATCTGTTAAATACATTAATTCTTCCTCCTCTCAAAATATTACCAACTTGATTTTTTTACTCCAGGGATAACTCCCTCTCCTGCTAATTGTCTAAACATAACTCTTGAAATACCAAATTCTCTCATAAATCCTCTTGGTCTTCCGTTAATTTGACATCTATTTCTAACTCTTGTAGGTGATGCATTTCTTGGTAATTTAGATAATTCTAAAACTGCTTCACGATCACCTTTTTTAGCTCTTGCTTTTAATTCAGCTCTTTTAGCTGCATATTTATCAACTATTTTTTCTCTTTTTAAATTTCTTTCAACCATTGCTTTTTTAGCCATTGATTAAATTACACCTCCTTCAAAATAACACTATCTTGCAAACGGCATTCCAAATGCTTTTAATAAAGCTCTTCCTTGCTCATCAGTTTGTGCCGTAGATACAATTGTAATTCCTAATCCAAAGATTTTATCAACTTTATCAATTTCAATTTCAGGAAATACGATTTGTTCTCTTAGTCCTAATGTATAATTTCCTCTTCCATCAAATCCTTTAGGTGAAACACCTTCAAAATCTCTTACTCTTGGTAAAGTAATACTGATTAATCTATCTAGAAATTCATACATTTTTTCTTTTCTCAATGTAACTTTTACTCCAATTTTTTGTCCTTCTCTTAATTTAAATCCAGCTTCTGACTTTCTAGCTGCTCTTGCTACAGGCTGTTGTCCTGTAATTTGTGCCAATTCAACGATAGCTGCATCTATTAATTTAGGGTTGCTTGCTGCTTCACCAATCCCCATATTAACTATTATTTTATCTAGTTTAGGTACTTGCATAACATTAGACAAGTTTAATTCTTTCATCAATGATGAAACAAGTTCATCTTTATATAATTTTTGTAATCTTGGAATATATTTTTCAGCCACTTATGACATCCTCCTCTCTAAAATACTATATTTCATTACCAGATACAACTGATATTCTTACTTTCTTTCCATCTCTTATTTCTTTTCTTACTCTTGTAGGTTTTTTTGCCCCTTCATCCCAAAGCATTACTTTAGATGAGAAAATTGGCATTTCTCTTTCTACAACTTCGCCTTGTGGGTTCATTGCATTAGGTTTGATATGTCTTTTTTTAATATTAACACCCTCAACAATTATTTTTCCAGTTTTTGGGAAAACTTTTAATACTTTTCCAATTTTTCCTTTATCTCCAGTTTGTGTACTGTTTTCATTACGTAACAAATCTTTTGATCTACCACTAATTACAATAACCGTATCTCCTGTTTTAACATGTAATCTTCTAGGTACTGATTTTAAGTTTGGTTTAGCCACGTTTAAACTCTCCTTCCTATAATACTTCTGGTGCTAGAGAAACTATTTTCATAAAGTTTTTAGCTCTTAATTCTCTTGCTACAGGTCCAAAAATTCTTGTCCCTCTTACTTCTAATGCAGTATTTAAAATAACTGCCGCATTATCATCAAATTTTATATATGAACCATCTGCTCTTTTTAATTCTTTTCTTGTTCTAACGATTACAGCTTTTACTACATCACCTTTTTTAACGTTTCCGTTTGGTATAGCTTCTTTTACAGTTGCTACTACGATGTCTCCTATTTTACCGAATCTTTTTCTTGATCCACCTAATACTCTAATAACCATGATTTTTTTAGCTCCAGTGTTATCAGCGACATTAAGAATCGTTTGTTGTTGAACCATTTAAAATTTCCTCCTCTCAAATATTAACTCACGCTATTTGCCTTTTTTTTAATATTGAAAATAAAATATTATTTTTAATTTTATTGATAAAATAGAACTATTTAGCTCTTTCTAAAATTGTAACAACTCTCCATCTTTTATCTTTACTTAATGGTCTAGTTTCCATAATTTGCACTTTATCTCCGATTCCACATTCGTTGTTTTCATCGTGTGCTTTATATTTTTTAGAAGTTTTTACTCTCTTTTTATAAAGTTTATGTAATTTCATTGTTTCCTCAAGAACAACTACAGTTTTATCCATTTTATTTGAAACAACGATTCCTTCTCTTACTTTTCTTTCGTTTCTTTTATTTTCCACTCTTGATCCTCCTATTTACCAGTTTTTTCAGTTACAACAGTTTTTAATCTCGCTATTGTTCTTTTAACATCTCGTATTTTAGCAGTGTTTTGTAATTGTCCAAGAGTTTTTTGAAATTTTAAATTAAATAATTCTTGTTTCAATTCATTTACTTTAACTTCCAATTCTTCCAATGATAATTCTCTAATTTCTTTAATTGTCATTACTTATCACCACCTACTTCTTCTTTTCTTACAAATTTAACTTTGATAGGTAGTTTATGTCCTGCTTTTCTTAATGCTTCTTTGGCTTTCTCTTCTGATACTCCACCAACTTCAAACATTACTTTATCTTTTTTAACTACTGCTACCCAACCTTCTGTATTACCTTTACCTTTACCCATTCTTGTTCCTTCAGGTCTTTTTGTATAAGGTTTATCAGGGAATATTCTAATCCAAATTTTACCTTCTCTTTTAAACGTTCTGTTGATTGTTACCCTACAAGCCTCAATTTGTCTTGAAGTAATCCAACCAAATTCTTTAGCGGCAAGTCCAAATTCACCAAAATCAACTTTGTTTCCTTTAGTTGCTACGCCACCCATTTTTCCTCTGAACTGTTTTCTATATTTCGTTCTTTTAGGTATTAACATATTATTCGTTTTCTCCTTCCTTTGTAGTAGAAAGAACTTCACCATTAAATATCCATACTTTTAATCCTAAAGCACCGTATGTAGTGTGTGCAGTAGCTGTTGCATAATCAACATCTGCTCTTAAAGTATGTAGTGGTACTCTTCCTGAAAGTGTCCATTCACTTCTTGCAATTTCGGCACCATTCAATCTTCCCGATACCATAACTTTAATTCCTTTAATCCCAGCTTTTTCTGCCCTTTGAATAGCTTGTTGAACTGCTCTTTTATAAGCAACCCTTTTTTCAATTGCTGTTGCAATGCTTTCTGCTACTAATTGAGCGTCTTTATTAGGATTTTTAATTTCTTGTACTTTAATTTGTACTCTTTTACCAGTTAATTTTTCTAATTTTACTTTTAAAGCTTCGATTTCTTGACCTTTTCTACCAATTAAAATTCCAGCTTTTCCAGTTTCTATAATAACTGCTACTTCTGTAGGTGATGTTCTTTCTATTTGAATAGAAGAAACCCCCGCGTGGTAATAGTTTTTCTTAATATATTTTTTTATTTTTAAATCTTCATGAAAATTATTTACGTACTCTTTCCCCTCAGCGAACCATTTTGAATCCCAAGTTCTTGTGATTCCTAATCTTATCCCCCTAGGATCTACTTTTTGTCCCACAGACTTACCTCCTTATTAATCTTCTTTTTCATCAACTTCTACTGTGATGTGAGCTGTTGGTTTTCTGATAATATCAGCTCTTCCCATTGCTCTTGGGCTGATTCTCTTTAATACAGGTCCTTTATCAATTAATATTTTTGAAACAAATAATTTATCTGGATCCATATTATTATTATGTTCAGCATTTGCAATCGCTGATCTTAATGTTTTTTCTATATATAATGCTGCTTTTTTGTTAGTAAATTTTAATATGTTCAATGCTTGTAATGCGTTTTTCCCTCTTACAATATCAGCAACTAATCTTGCTTTTTGAGGGCTTAATCTTTGGTATTTCAATTTAGCTACAACTGCCATTCAAAGTCCTCTCCTTTCCAATGTATATCTATTAATTAACAAGTGAACTGCTCCTACTTTTACAAGTTAGAGATTTCGCTGTTATGTTTGTTAAAGTCCTTTATTATTTAACTTTTTTTGCATCTTTTCCATGTCCATAGAAAGTTCTAGTTGGTGCAAATTCACCTAATTTATGCCCAACCATTTCCTCAGTTACATATACAGGGATATGTTTTTTACCGTTATATACAGCAAAAGTATGTCCAATAAATTGAGGGAATATAGTTGATCTTCTAGACCATGTTTTAATAACTTGTTTTTTACCTCCCAATGCTTCTATTTTTTCTAATAAATATGCATCAACAAAAGGTCCTTTTTTTAATGAACGAGCCATTCTTTCCTCCTTATTTCATTTTTTAAATCGAGAAATGTTACTCAATACATCTCATCTTAATTATTTAGTTCAATGTATTAAGCAATGTTTTTATATTCAGCCAAATTTTCTTTTACATGTAATCTGTATATTTGACTGGCACAGTCCATTTCTACGTTTTTTATGTGAGTTACTCCCACTTCTAAAAGTTGGAGACTTCTCGTTAAGTTTATTAAAAATTCTATTATTATATTTTCTCGTATTAAATTAATTTTTAAACAACTATTTTTTTCTTCTTCTAACAATGAATTTATCGCTAGATTTTTTACCTCTAGTTTTCTTACCAAGAGTAGGTTTACCCCAAGGTGTAACTGGTGATTTTCTACCAATTGGAGATCTTCCTTCTCCTCCTCCATGTGGGTGATCTACAGGGTTCATTACTGATCCTCTAACATGAGGTTTTCTTCCTAAATGTCTATTTCTTCCAGCTTTTCCTAATGATACTAATGAATGTTCAGAATTTCCTACTGCTCCAACTGTTGCCATACATTCTTTATGAATCAATCTTAATTCTCCAGAAGGTAATTCCACGTGACAGTAAGTTCCTTCTTTTGCAACAAGTCTTGCAGCTGTTCCTGCAGATCTTGCTAATTGTCCACCTTTACCAGGCATTAACTCAACGTTATGAATAACTGTCCCTATTGGTAAATCTTTTAATTTCAATGCATTTCCAGGTTTAATATCTGCACTTTCCCCAGCTAATACAACATCACCTTTTTTAAGTCCATTTGGAGCTAAAATATATCTTTT
Organism: Leptotrichia sp.; assembly: GCF_057270615.1. Lineage (NCBI taxonomy): Bacteria > Fusobacteriati > Fusobacteriota > Fusobacteriia > Fusobacteriales > Leptotrichiaceae > Leptotrichia > Leptotrichia sp. The sequence continues at coordinate 2,083 of NZ_DBHIXN010000014.1, read as the reverse complement.
TTCTCCATCAACATAATGTAGCAATGCAATATTTGCAGTTCTATTTGGATCATATTCAAGAGTTACAACTTTTGCTGGTACTCCAATTTTATTTCTTTTCCAGTCGATTACTCTATATAATCTTTTATGTCCTTTATGTCTGTTTCTACCTGTTCTATGTCCATAGTTGTCAATTCCGTAAGATGAATTTAACGGTTCAACTAAAGATTTCTCAGGTCTTACCTTATCTAATTCCTTATTAACTAATATCGACATATGCCGTGTCCCACTAGTTATCGGCTTTAATTTTTTTATTGGCATAACTTACTTTCCCTCTCTTCCTAATTTTACGTTTTAATTTTTAATTAATTATTTAAAACTTCCATATTTTATATAACTTGTTTATTATAGCATTTTTATTAAATAATTTCCACAAAAAAATTTATTTATTTTACTTTTTTAAAATTAAATTTAAAAATCAAAATAAATTTTATGTTTTAATTATCCTTCGTAAGCTGTAATTGATTCTCCAGCTTTTAACTTAACAATTGCTTTTTTGATAGCAGCTGTTTTATACATTGACATTCTGAATCTTTTGTTTTTTGGTTTGATGTTTAAAGTATTTACACCTTGAACTTTTACATTGAATAATTTTTCAACCGCATCTTTAATTTGAAGTTTATTTGCTCTTTTATCTACGATAAAAACATATTCATTATTTTCCAATAAAGTTCTCGCTTTTTCTGTATTAATTACAGGTTTTTTTATAATATCAGTAATATGCATTATGCTAGCACCTCCTCGATAGTTGCAAGAGCTTCTTTAGTTAAAATTACTTTGTCTTGTTTGATTAACCAGTAAATGCTTAAATCTCTTGTATTAATTGATGAAATTTTTTCAATATTTCTAGTTGATAAGTATAAGAAATAATCTCTGTCAACAGTATCAACATCATCATTTGTTACATATAATTGTTTTAAACCGTCAAAGTTTAATGCTTTTGCAAAATTAATAAATGTTTTTGTTTTTGGTACTTCTAATGCAAAATCATCTAATACAATTAAATTTCCTTCGTTAATTTTTGTTGCTAAAGCTGATTTTAGAGCTAATTTTCTAACTTTTTTATTTACTTTTTTAGTATAGTCTCTCGGTTTTGGTCCATGAACTACTCCTCCACCTACCATATGTGGTGCTCTTGTAGATCCTTGTCTTGCTCTTCCTGTTCCTTTTTGTCTAAAAGGTTTTCTTCCTCCACCTCTTACTTCTGCTCTTGTTTTTGTTGAAGCCGATCCTTGTCTTGCTTCAGCTAATTCTGCTACTAAAACTTCGTGCATTACGTGTTTATTTGGTTCAATTCCAAATATGTCATTATTTACTTCAATAGTTCCTGCTTGTGAACCGTCTAATTTATATATATTTAAAACTGGCATGTTATCCTCCTCTCTTTCCTATTAATATTTTTTTACCGATTTTTTGATTACTAAAAATCCATTTTTTGGTCCTGGAACAGCACCTTTTACTAATAAAAGACTGTTTTCTACATCAAATTTAATAACTTGCAAGTTTTGAACTGTTACTTTTTCAGCTCCCAATCTTCCAGCCATTTTTTTACCTTTAGGTACGTTACTGTTTGATGCAGCACCACCTGCGTTAGAACCTCCAAGTCTATGGTTTCTTGAAACCCCGTGAGTTGCTCTGTTTCCACCAAAATTATGTCTTTTCATAACTCCAGCAGTTCCTTTACCTTTTGAAGTTCCAGAAATATCAACAAATTCGATACCTTCTAATACGTCTACTTTGATTTCTTGTCCCAATTTAAAATCAGCCGGATTAGCTACTTTAAATTCTTTAAGAAATCTTTTTGGAGTAATTCCTGCTTTTTTAAATATACCTAATAATGGTTTAGTAGTATTTTTTTCTTTTTTATCTCCATAAGCTAATGTGATAGCATTATATCCTTCTTTTTCTTCTGTTTTAATTTGTGTAATGAAGTTAGTTCCTGCTTCGATTACTGTAACTGGAATTAATTTTTCATTTTCAAAAATTTGTGTCATTCCGATTTTTTTACCTAATATCATTTTTTATTTTTCCTCCTTAATATATT
>NZ_DBHIXN010000013.1:3076-43107 GCF_057270615.1 Leptotrichia sp. | reverse complement strand
TATTTTTTAGATTCCAATAAATGATTTTGCTTTTGTATCATTCTGTCAAAAAATTTTTTCTCCTTATATAAAAATACTAGAAGTATTAGGAAAAACAAAAAATCTGTAAATGGCTGTGCAAGCCATACTCCATCTAGCTTCCATACATTTGAAAAAACTATGACAACTACTAAAAATATAACAACTTGCCGCATTAAGTTCATTATAACTGAATATTTTGAACGTCCAGTTGCCTGAAAATAATTTGGCACAGTTATTCCAAAAGATGAAATTACCACAAGTGAAAAATAAATTCTAATAGCTTTTATTCCCTCTTTTAGAGCAACAGGTGTACTTTTTTCATTAAAAAATAGAATTAACTGTCTTGGTAAAAGCATTACAATTACCCAAAATGCAAAAGATATCACAACTCCTGCTCCTATAGCCGTCATTAAAGATTTTTTTACTCTTGTAAAATTTTTTGCACCATAATTAAAACCAATTATTGGCTGAACAGCTTGTGAAACTGCATAAACACTCATCGTCATAATTGGTAAATAGGAATTTATGATTGTCATAACTGCCACACCATAAGTTCCTCCATATATATCTACAATTTTATTTGTTACAAGTCCCACAACTGAACTTGCAGCTTGTAATAAAAATGGCGACATTCCAATTGAAAAAATAGATTTTACTATTTTAGAATCTAATTTTAATTTTGAAAATCTTATTGTGATAATACTTTCCTCTTCCAGCTTAAATCCAAACATATCAACTTTAAAAGGTAATTTTCCAACAATCAAAAACCACAATACAAATACTGCAGATAGCACATTTCCAATTAAAGTTGCATAAGCAGTCCCTTCAATTCCCGTATGCATAATCATTACAGCTACATAATCCAAAATAATATTTACAACTGCTCCAATTAGCATAGAGAACATTGCAACCCGCGGTGTTCCAGCCGCATTTAATACATTTGTTAAACCAAATGAATAAAATAACGGTAAAATTGCTAGTAATATTATCTCCAGATAAGCTCTTGCATACGGCAACGTTTCATTATTAGCACCTGAATATCGCAAAACTGTATTAATATTCAATATTAAAAACACATATAATAAAAGTCCTAAAATTGTAAATAATGTCAAAGCATTTCCCAATATTTTTTTTGCTTCCCCTTTTTTACCTTGTCCAAGTCTAATTGAAATGATAGTTCCAGCTCCAACTCCAATAAACATTGAAAAAGCAATAATCAACATAACTATATAAAAAGCAATTCCTGCACCCGCAAGTGCCTTTTCACTAATTTTTCCAACAAAAAACCTGTCAACAATGTTATAAAGAACAACTGCTGCAGATCCAATAAGTGTCGGTATGAAATACTTTATAAATAATTTTAAAATAGAACCTTTTAACAGTTCTTCACGTTTTTTTTCCATACTTTTTCCTTTTTATAAAATTTGTAAAGTCAATCTTTATTTTTCTAGCAAGTAATTAGAAATTTTTTTTAAAACTCCAAAATTACCCAATTTTTTTCTTTCTTTTTTCAACTCTAAAACAATATTTTCTTTATTTTTTTCCATTGCTTCCATCTCTTCAAGCAATTTTTCTACAGAAAAATCCTCCTGAAGCAATTCTTTAAAAATTTCCTTATTAGCATTTAAATTAGTAAGAGTTATATATTTTATTTTTACTATATGTCGTGCAATGAAAGCATTAATTGCAGATGTTTTATAAACTACTATTACAGGCAAACCCATAAGTGAAATTTCAAATGTTACTGTCCCTGAAGTAGCTATTGCATATTTACAGTCTTTTCTTATATTTTTTATTTCATCAAAAGTTATTTCTAAATTTGGAATTTTCAAAATATCAATTTTATATTTTCTTTCAAAATCATAAAGATATTTCTTATGCTCTTCACTTGCTAATTTCATTAAAAATTTTTCATTTTTAACTTTTTTATTTCTAATTAATTCAATGATTACTGGTAAAAACTTTTCAATTTCCTGCCGTCTGCTTCCCGGAAGCAGTAATACTTTTTCTCCCAATTTATCTGAAAAATCATATTTATCAACAAATGGATTACCAAAATATTCCACTTTCAGCCCTTTTGATTCATTTTTTTTCAAACTCTCATCATAATACTTTTTTTCAAATGGAAAAATTACAATAACATCGTCAAATTTTTGTAATTTTTTTATTCTTTTTTTACCCCAAGCCCAAACTTTAGGCGGAATATAATAAATCATTCTCAAATTTTGCAGTTCTTTTTCTGAAATTTTGTTTTTTAGTAATTCAAAAAATTTCAAGTTAAATCCACCAAAATCAACAAAAATAACGGTTTCTATATTATTTTCTTTAATAAACTTCAAATATTCATAAGCCTTTTTCGTAAAATAGCTATATTTTTTTAAAGCCTCTACAAATCCCATAACATCATTATTTTTTATATGATTTATAGCCTTAACCCCTGCTTCTATCGACTTATCCCCAACTACTCCAAAAAATTCAACATTCTTATTTTTTTTTCTCATTTCCTGAACAATATATGAAGCATGTAAATCTCCAGACATTTCACCACAAGAAATAAAAATTCTTTTCTTTTTTTGGAATTTTTCCATATCACAATTATTTTCCATTTTTTTAGCCTTTTTACATTCTTTTTATTTTGACAGCGAAGTGAAAATCTTTTTTAATAGTAAAACTGATTTAAAACTGAACTCAAAATTATGACTATTTACTCAAACTTTAAGTTTATATAATTTTTAATAGCTTGATTTTAAATAAATTTGAGTATACTTTAAATTTTAATTCCCTTTATAAAAATCTTATTTTTATTTGCAAATTTTATAACTTCTTCTTTATCAATAAAAAGCATTTTATCAGCTTCTATTACAATTCCACGTCCGTTTATTTCTGCTACTTTTTTTATTGTTTCCATACCAATCGTCGGAACATCTATCCGATAATCTTGATTTTGTCTTGCCATTTTTACAACAATACAATTTTTTCCAGCTAATTCCCCACCACGTAAAATTGCTTTATCAGTACCTTCCACTCCTTCCAATGCAATAACCGACTCATCTTTTACAACAACTGTCTGACCTGCATCAATATCTGTAAGCATTCGTGCAGCTTCTATTCCAATTTCTATTGTCTTTTCTTCTTTTTTATTTGGAAAAATTTTTGTATAAATTTCATTTCTGGCAATATAATCATCTAACAAGTAATTTTGTGGTAACACTTTGATATTTTCTGATTCAATATAATTAATTATTGCTTTCAGAATATTTTTATCCTTTTTATTTTTTGTAGACAATAATATCTTTGTTGCTGTCAAATCAAATTTTAAATTAGAAAAAATTAGATTTTTTTCAACTTTTCCTAGCATTATTAACTGGGTTATCCCATTTTTTTTAAAATATGAAATTATTTTCCCAACTTGAGCTACACTATATTTTACGGAGTTTTTATGATTTTTTACACTATCTTCCACACTTTCAAATAGATAAACTGAAAATGGCTCAATTTCTTTTGAAATACATTGTTTCAAGAATAATTCAGGTAATTTCCCATTTCCAGCGATTAAACCTACTTTTTCTATTGTCATTTTTTATTTTTCCCTTTTTTATTTTTTCTTAAAAAATATTTATATTAAAAAATTAACTCAAAATAAAATATAGATTATTTTGAGAAATTTTACATTTTAATTTCTTAATATGATTTTTAATTCAATTTTATAGTTTTAATAAAACTATTTTCAAACTAAATTTAAAATTTATAGTTATTTTTCCCAAATCCTAATTTTATTTTACTTAATCACATTAATTTAAAAGGATTTAAGTGTATATCTCAAAATTCTATATTTTATCTTGTAATACCTCTTTTACTTTTTTGTATAAAATTAATAAGATTTTGAGCTTCTTCATACTGTCCATATTCACGTTCAACAGTCTCAAGAGCTTCTTTTAATTTTAATTTTTTCTTAAATATGATTTTGTACAGCTCTCTCAGTCTTTTTATTTGCTCATCTGAAAATCCTCTACGTTGAAGTCCTACAATATTTATATAAACAGCTCTTGCCTTATTTCCTTCAGATAGCATATAAGGAACAACATCCTGATTTACAGCCGAACATCCACCTATCATTGCATGCCGTCCAACTCTTGTAAATTGATGCACAGCAGTAAGTCCGCCTACCACTGCATAATCTTCCACTTCTACATGTCCTGCAAAAGTCGCAGCATTGGCAAGTACACAGTTATCTCCAATTATACAATCGTGAGCAATATGAACATAAGCCATAACAAGTGTATTATTTCCAACTCTTGTTTCATATTTATCAGTAGTTCCACGATGAATTGTAACAAACTCACGAATTTTATTATTATTTCCAATAACAACCCTAGTTTTTTCTCCTGCAAATTTTAAATCTTGCGGATCTTTCCCAATTGATGCAAAAGAAAAAATATAATTATTTTCACCAATGATTGTTTCACCCTCAATTACAACATGCGATTCTACAACAGTTCCATTACCAATCGTAACTTCTGGACCTATAATCGAGTAAGCCCCTATTTTTACATTTTCTCCAAGTTTAGCATTTGGATCAACAATTGCTGTTGGATGTATATTATTTAAACTCATAAATTAATACCTCTCGTCTTTTATTTGTCTTTACATGTCTGTTACAGCGAACTTTAATTCACCTTCACTTACTACAGCTCCATCAACTAAACATTTACCTTTAGCTACGATAATATTTCTTCTCACGCTCAATTTTTCCACTTCAAGTCTTAATTGATCTCCAGGTACAACAGGTTTTCTGAATTTACATTTATCAATTGACATAAATAAAGGTATTTTACCAGGTTCTAGCATAAGTAATCCAACTGCTTGTGCAAGTGCTTCCATTTGTAATACTCCTGGCATAACTGGTTTCCCAGGAAAATGTCCTTGAAAAAACTCTTCATTCATTGTCAAATTTTTTATTGCAACCAAACTATCCGTCCCATTTTTTTCTATCACTCTATCTACCAACAAAAATGGATATCTATGTGGCAATACTTTCATAATATCTTCTATATTCATAATTACTTCATTTGTTGCCATATTCTTTATTCCTCCTGAATTTATATTTTTATTTATTTTCAAATTTTTACTAAAAATTTTATATCTACATTATATTTGATTTTCTTATAAATTACAAGTGCTTTTTATATTTTTTATAAATATTTTTTTGCAATCATTCCTGTTAATTGAGAATTTACAAAATGTCCAGCTTTTATTGCAATAATATGAGCTTTTATCGGAGTATTCAAAACATATAAATCTCCAATTATATCAAGTATCTTATGTCTAACAAATTCATCTGGATATCTTAACCCTTCTGGATTTAATGGTCCATCTGCTCCCACTACTACAGCATTTTCCAAACTTCCCCCCAATGCCAAATTATTTTTTTTAAGAAAATCTATTTCGTAGTCAAAGGCAAAAGTTCTACACTTTGCAATATTTTCAACATAATTTTCCAGATTTACTTCTAATTCATAATATTGCGATTTTAAAAAGCTGTGGTTAAAATCAATTGTATAAGATATTTTAAACCCATCATAAGGTAATGCCATTACATATTTCCCAGCTTTCTCATCTGAAAAAATAACAGGTTCTTTAATCACAACAGGCTCTATTTCCTCATCTAATTCTAAAGACCCCGCACTTTTAATTTTTTTTACAAACTCAATTGAACTCCCATCCAAAATTGGCATCTCATTTCCTTCGATCTCCACAAAAATATCAGTAATTCCACAAACTGAAAGTGCCGACATAAAATGCTCGATTGTATGAAGTTTTACTCCATCTTTATTTTGAATATTAGTTCCTCTTTCCAAATCAAATAAATTTTTATGAGCAACTTTTATAATATTGTTTTTATTATTAACATCTACTCTTTTAAAAGCAATTCCAGTTTTTTGACTCACAGGTTTTAATGTCATTTTTATTTCTTCACCTTTATGAAGTCCAATTCCCGAAATTTCAACTATATTTTTAATAGTTTTTCTTTTCACTTTTTGCTCCCTCCATTTCCTAAAATTTTAGTTCCTTTTTTATTTATAAAATCTTTTTTTATTGTTCATAATCATTATATCATAAAACTAAATATTTTTCCTTTTATTATTTTTTGATTTTCAATATTTTTAAAATTGAAGAATTTATACTAATTCTATTTTTTAGCAAATAATATAAAATATACGAAAAATAAAAAAAGATAACCATTTCCTTTTACAGAAACAATTATCTTAAAATTTTATAATTCAAGTATTTACTTTTTTATTTCTAATTCTTCATAACTTATAGTAAAACTGATTTAAAATTAAACTCAAAAGCCATGATTATTTTACTCAAACCCTAAATTTATATAATTTTTAATAACTTAATTTTAAATGGATTCGAGTATACTATCATAAAAAAATTTAACTGTTATTTTACCAAATTTTTATTCTATCTTCAGGAGATTTATACATTTTGTCACCTGGTTTTGTTTCAAATACTTTATGGAATGCATCTATATTTTCTAGTGTTCCATTTACACGGAATATATTTGGTGAATGTGAATCTGTTTTTGCCAAGTTCTTTAAATATTCTGGTGTTGATTTTTGTCGCCACATTCTTGCAAAACTTAAAAAGAATAATTTATTTATTGTATCTGGGTAGGCTTTTGAAGAATTTGGATGATCTTTCAAATACAATTGTAATGCATCATAAGCGACATTTAATCCTCCAAGGTCTGCAATATTTTCTGTTAATGTATATTTTCCATTAACATGGATTCCATCTCCAACTGTATATTTTGAAAATTGATTTTCCAGTTTTTTTGTAGCCATATCAAATTTAGCCTTATCTTCAGCAGTCCACCAATTTTTAACATTTCCATCACCATCATATTCAGCACCAGATACATCAAATGCATGAGTAAGCTCATGTCCAATAACTGTTCCTATTGCCCCAAAATTACTTGCTACTTCTAGCTTATTATAATCATAAAATGGATATTGTAAAATTCCTGCCGGGAATACAATTTCATTGCTTGTTGGAGAATAATAGGCATTTATTGTATGAGGTGACATATACCATTCTGTCTTATCTACTGGTTTTCCTACTTTTTTAAGTTCTTCATTATAAGCCCATTCACTGATTCCTTTTAACTGATCATACAATGAATCATTACTTGATATTGTCATTTTGCTATAGTCTTTCCATTTATCAGGGTATCCTATTTTAACATTTATTTTTGCTAACTTTTCAAGTGCCTTTTTCTTAGTTGCAGCACTCATCCAATCTAATTTTTCAATTCTGTTCTTCATCGCTTTCTTGATGTAATCAACCATTTCTTTTGCATTTTTTTTAGCTTCTGGTGAGAAATTTCTCTGAATATAAATCTTTCCAATTATTTCTCCAAGACTGTCATCTGTAAAATTTAATGCTCTTTTTTCAAGAGTTTCTCTTTCCTTTTGTCCATTCAAATATTTTCCAAAAAACTCAAAACTTCTTGCACCAAGCTCATCATTCAAGACTCCTGCTGCAGAACTAATTAAATTATATCTCATGTAATCTTTAATTATGTCGATATTCTCATCATTTACAAAATTATCCAAATTTTTATAATAGTTCAACTCTGTTATTATTACTTTATCTGTTTTTACATTCAGCTGTTTTAAATATTGAGCCAAGTCTACATTTTTAGATAATGTACCTAAATCACTTACTTTTACTGGATTATTGTATTTTTTTACATCGTGAAGTTCTTCATTTGTCATTAATGTATTTGCAATCTCTTTTTCAAAAGCAACTATTTTTTTAGCTCTTTCAAGTGTATTGTCTTCTCCCAAATATTTTAACATATCACTGACATATTTTGTATATTCTTCCAATATTGCTCTATTTTCTTTAGTATCTTTTTGATAATAATCTCTTGACAGACCAATCCCGGCACTTCCTAAATATACTGCATTATTTTTGGAATTATTAAGATCTGTTCCTACTCCCCATCCATAAAATTCAGATCCTCCAGTTTTTGTAAGTTCCACATTATATTTTTTTAGATCTTCAATATTTTGAATACCATTTATTTTTTCTAAATCTTTTTTGATAGGCGATAGTCCTTCTTCATTTCTTTTTTTCATGTCAGAATAACTATCATAAAGTGTTATTACCTTTTTTTCATCTGCAGTCAATGAAGTTTTTTTATTCTTTAATTCTTTTATCAAATTTCGTAAAAAATCCTGATTTTTTTCATTAAGTTCATAAAACGAACCCCAAGCTGGCTTCGTACTTGGAATTTTTGTTTTTTTATCCCAATTTTCATTTACATATTCGTAAAAGTCATCCTGAGATCTAGTTTTTGTACTAAGGTCATCAAAAAGCTCTTTATCTTTTTCTTTCAAAAGTTTTGCTTGCTGCTTTTCATAAAAATCCCAAAATCCTGATCTTTTTTGAGTAGTCTGTACTGCTGCATTTCCATTATTTTGATTTTCTTTTCCTGACAAAAGTTTATTACTATCAGAGTTATCAAGACTTTCTGCACAAATTAAACTAACACTAGCTAAAAATAGTGAAACTATAAGTAATTTTTTCATTCTTAAATCCATTTCTTTATTTAAAAAGAAACTTATCCTTTCCTTTTTTATTATAATAATATCATTTTATACTAACTTTCTTAAAAAAATAGAAATTATATTTTAAATAAGTTTGGGTATATTATACATTTTTCTTAAATTTATTTCAACAAATTTATACAAAAAAATAAATATTTTTTATTTTATCTTAAATTTATTTTTTTAATGATAAATATAAAAAAATGGGGCTGTCTCACAAAATCAATAAAATTCCTAAATCATAAATATATTTTACTATATTTAATAAAATCAATAAAAATAATATCTGCTGATTTTTAAAATATATAATATTTATATTAGTAAAAATTATTTTTGAATTATGAGACATCCTCATTTTTGTTTTGATCATCTTAAAATTAAAATGCTGGAATTACTCTACCATCATATTTTTTTTCAATATATTTTTTAACTTTTTCACTTTGTAATGCTTTTACAAGTTTTTTTACTCTTTCATCATTTTGATTTTCTTTTAAAACAGTAACAACATTTACATAAGGTGAATCTTTACCTTCTATTAAGATAATTTCATTTTTTGTAACTTTTGCATCAATTGCAAAGTTTGAATTTATAATTGCTCCTGCAACTTCACTTAATCTAGGTGCTATTTGTTCATTTGACATTGTTACAATCTTTAAATTTTTAGGATTTTGAGCAATATCAGCAGGTGTTGCTGATAAATTTTTATTATCTTTTAATTTTATGATTCCAGCTTTATCAAGTAAAATTAATGCACGTCCTCCATTTGTCGGATCATTAGGTATTATTAAAGTATCCCCTTTTTTCAAGTCTTTAATATTTTTTATCTTTTTAGAATACAATGCCATTGGTTCCAAATGAATATTTCCAACTGCTACCATGTCAATGTGATTTTTCTTTCCAAAATCTTCCATATACGGAACATGTTGGAAGAAGTTAGCATCTATACTTTTATCTGCAAGTGCTTTATTTGGTAAAATATAATCATTATACTGAACTACTTTTAGATCAATTCCTTCCTTTTTCAAGTCATCTTTTACTAAATTTAATAAATCTGCATGTGGTATTGGTGACGCTCCTACTACCAATTGTTTATTTTTTCCACTACAAGATAGAATAAATAATGCTGTCATTAGCACTAATGTTAATAGTTTTTTCATTTTTTTGCCTCCTAATTTTTTTATTTATTTTTTAATTAATTTATTAATTTATTAATTTAAGAAATTTTATGTTCTATTTCGTTTTGCAAGTAACGATTTTACAATTTTATCTCCAATAAATTGAATAACTTGAACCAAGATAATTGTAACAACTGTTGCCTGCCACATTAATTCAAGGTTGTTTCGTTGAAATCCATCTATTACAGCGGCATTTCCAAGTCCACCACCACCAATTGTACCAGCCATTGCAGAATATCCAATTAAGCTAATTATTGTCAATGTAATTCCGTGAACAAGTGAAGGTAATGCTTCTGGTATCATTACTTTAAAAATTATTTCTGATGTTTTTGCTCCCATTGACTTTGAAGCCTCGATAAGCCCTTCATTAACTTCTTTTAGAGAACCTTCGATTATTCTTGCTACAAATGGTGCTGATCCTAATGATAATGGTACAATAAAGGAAGTACTCCCAAATGAATATTTGAATATCAATTTTGAAAGTGGAATTAACAAAACTATTAAAATTATAAATGGTATAGATCTTGTTATATTTACAATAACTATATCCAGTATTTCATGTAAAGTTTTATTAGGTTTTATGCCTTTCTCATCAGAAGTAACAAGTAGAATTCCAATTGGAAATCCAATAATTAATGCTACAACTGTTGAAAAAAATACCATATAGATAGTTTCATTCAATGGATTAACCATATTCTGAAATTGAAAAAACTTAACCCAGTCAAATCCCATTATAACACCTCCGAATCTATTTTATTTTCTTTTAGCCATTCAATAATATCCTTTGCCTTTTCTTCATTTGCCGAAACTTCTATTAATAAATTTCCTACAATAATATCCCCCACTTTATCAATAAATCCGCTTAAAATATTTACTTCAACATCATACTTACGAATAATTTTTGTAATATACGATTCATTAACTTGATCTTCATTATATTTTAGTCTTAAACGTAATTTTCCGCTATTTTCCTCACGATGTTTTTTTTCTTCATCTGTTCTAAATTCTTCGTGAGAAATATTTTCCACAAATTCTTTTGCTAAATCTGTTTTAGGATTTAAGAAAATTTCTCTTGTTTCCCCATTTTCAATAATTTTACCATCAGACATAATTGCTGCTTTATTACATATCTTTTTTATAACTTCCATCTGATGAGTAATAAGAATTATTGTTATTCCAAACTTTTTATTTATGTCCTTTAATAATTCTAAAATAGAATTAGTAGTCCTTGGATCAAGTGCTGACGTTGCCTCATCCGAGAGCAATATTTTGGGATTATTTGCTAATGCTCTTGCAATAGCAACTCTTTGTTTTTGACCTCCAGATAGTTGTTCAGGATAATTTAGCTTTTTATCTGAAAGTCCTACAATCTCTAGCAGCTCATCCACTCTTTTTTCTATATCCTTCTTTTTCCATTTTGAAATCTCCAATGGAAAAGCCACATTGTCAGCTACATTTCTTGAATTTAATAAATTAAAATGCTGAAAAATCATTCCTGTTTTTTTTCGATATTCACGCAATATATTTATATTAAATTCCAAAATATTTTTATCTTCATATCCTACAATCTTTTTATCTTCCCCTTTTCCATCAAAAATTTCCTGTTTTACCAAAATTTCTCCAGAAGTAGGTTCTTCCAATCTATTAAGAAGTCTAATAAGTGTTGACTTTCCAGCTCCACTAAGCCCCATAATTCCATAAATGTCACCTTGTTCAATATCAAGGTTTACGTTATTTACAGCTAGTAATTCTTTGCCATTAGCTAGCTGATATTTCTTAACTAAATTTTTTATCTTAATAAAACCCTCCATATTTCACCTCTTTTTATTTTTTGTCTTTATTTCTCCAGTCAAAAAGATTATATTATTTATTACTTTAAAAGTCAACTTCTTTTTAATTAATTTTCGATTTACTCATTATAATTTCATAATTTATATTTTAAGAAATAATTCAAAATATAAATTTGACATTTTAATTTTTATTTTGAACTTTTATCTAATAATTTAGTTATTCAAACTTTTTTATATTATAACATTATTTTATTGTATATACAAGCCATATTTAAAATTTTTTTATACTAATTACATATTTACATTAAATTCTATTTTAAAAAACAAAAATTATATAAACTTAAAGAGCTAAAATTATCATAGCCTTTAAGTTCAATTTTAAGTTAGTTTTATTATATAACTCAAATTACAACCTTTTGTCAAAAATATATTATTTATACTATTCCCCATTTAAAAAGCAAATATTTATTCTAACTATTTAGAAAGTAAATATTAGATTTAATCTACTAAAAAGATTTATAATGTATTCGTTATTCAAATAGGATTTAGTATAAATAATAGTTCCCTACTCTTTTAATAAAAAACATCTAAAAAAATTTATATAATAAAAGAGTATTACAATTTAATTTTATAATACTCTAAAAATTAATATTATGAAATAATATTTTATTTATTTGCATTCAAAAATTCTTTCACTCTTTGAGAAGATGGACTTTCAAATATTTGCTTTGAAGTTCCTGTTTCCAGTATTTCACCTTTTTCCATAACAATCACTCTATCTGAAATTTCACGTACAAAATTCATTTCATGACTTACAATTAGCATTGTTATCTTTTGACTTTTCAATTTTCTTATTATGTCCAGCACTTCCTTTACAAGCTCTGGATCAAGTGCAGATGTAGGTTCATCAAAAAGCATAATATCTGGCTGTAATGCCAATGCTCTTGCTATTGCAACTCTTTGTTTTTGACCTCCTGAAAGCTCATTTGGATAATTATTAATTTTATCAGAAAGCCCTACCAATCTCAACATTTCCTTTGCAATATTTTCAGCTTTTGCTGCATCTATATTTTTTACTAATTTTAAAGTTCTAACAATGTTATTTCTAACTGACATATGTGGAAATAAATTAAATGTCTGAAAAACCATTCCTGTCTTTAATAACATTTCTTTTTTTATTTTTTTATTCACATTTTTATCCGCTAGATTATTACCTTCAATCAATACTTTTCCAGAGGTTATTGATTCAAGATCAACTATACATCGTAAAATTGTTGACTTTCCACTTCCTGAAGGCCCTATCAATGAAACAACTTCTCCTTTATCAATGTACAAATTTATATTTTTCAAAATTACATTATCACCATATTGTTTTTTTAGATTTTTTACTTCCACTATTTTTTTATCTTTTAAGATTTTTTCATTTTTCACGATCTTTCTCCCAGTTTATTTTATTTAAATTTAATATCTTTTAAATTTTTAAATTCTAACTTTATTTCTTTTTTCAATATCTTTAAACAATCTGTCAATCGCAAAACTTAATACAAGATAAATAATAATTGCACAGATATATGGTGTAATATTATAATAAATATTAGCTAATTCCTTCGTACGTTTCATAACTTCAGTTACAGCTAAAACATATATAAGCGAAGTATCTTTTATAAGTGTAATCGCTTCATTTCCCAATGTTGGCAACACTCTTCTTATAGCTTGTGGTAAAATAACGTATATTATTTTCTGCCAATAGCTATAACCAAGTACTTTTGCAGCTTCGTGCTGTCCCTTATCAATGCTTTCTATTCCACTTCTTATAATCTCTACAAGATATGCCGCATAATTTATAATAAATGTAATCGTTGCGGCAGTATATGGCTCCAATACTATTTTATATCCACCAATCTTCATAAGCGGTATTCCATAGTAAACTACCATTAACTGTAACATTAAAGGTGTTCCACGAAAAATCCAAGTATAAACTGAAATAAAGAATTTAATTATTTTATTTTTCCCTGTATATGCTAATGCTCCCAAGATTCCTAACGGGACGGAAAATAGGATTGTAAGTATATACAGAATTATAATATTGGGTAATGTTTTTACCAGTTCTATAAATATAGGTAATGCCTGACTCATTATTAATCTTTAAACCACTTAGAATAAATTTTTTGGTAAGTCCCGTCTGCTTTTAGTTCTTCTATAGCCTTGTTTATTGCTTCTACTAATTTAGTATTACCTTTTTTAGCAGCAACTCCATATTCTTCTTGTCCATAGTTATCACTTAAAATTTTGTAAAGCTCTTTTTTGGCTTGAGTTTCTTTGGTCTTTTTAGTATATTTTGCTAATACTTCGTCAGCTATAATTGCATCAATTCTTCCTGCATCAAGATCCATAAATGCCTGATCATATTGTGCATAAGTTTTAAATTCTTTAAATGCCTTATCTTCACCTGATTTTTTAACTGCTTCTTCTCCGCTGCTTTCAGTCTGGCTTCCAACAATTTTACCTTTTAAATCAGCTTTTGTCTTTATACTTGATCCTGCTCTTGTTATTATTAGCTGATGACTTGCCAAATATGGCTTTGTCATTTCAGTTTCTTTTTTTCTTTCATCTGTTATAGTAAGTCCATTCCAAATTAAATCAATATTTCCACCATTTAAATCAAGTATTTTAGAATCCCAGTTTATTGGCTTAAATTCAATTTTACTTCCTATTTTTTGTCCCACTGCTTTAGCCAAATCAATATCAAATCCTTCTAATTCTCCTTTTGCATTTCTAAATCCCATCGGAACAAACGAATCATCCAATCCAGCTATAATTTTTTTAGGAATTCCATTAGCATTGTTATCTTCTTTTTTTTCTTCTTTTTGAACACTACACATAAAAACAGACAATGCCAAAACCATCATTAACAATATTTTTCTCATTTTCATTTCCTCCTCTACTTTTATTTATAAATATGATTTATTACTTTTTAATATGGTAAATTAATAATTTATTCTGATTTATTTAATTTTCATTTATAATATACCATTTTTTTTTACATTTTGTCAATAATTATAATATATAACTTTTATATAATTTAATATATTTTATTAATGTTTTAATGTTAATAAAACATAATATCAATTTTCCAATTTATAATTTATTTAGCTTTTAATTAATTACAAAAACAATTTGTTATTTTTGTATCAACAATACATTAAAAACATTTTCTAAATCAGTTTTAGCACTTAAAACGTTACTTGCACTTATTACTACATCTTGAATATTTTGATTTTTTACACCAGAGAGCATTTTTTGAGTATTTTCAGATAATATTTTTGAACTTTCTTTTATTTTTTTAAAATCTGATTCGCTAATATTCTCTTTTTTTGCATTTTCAAATGTCATTCCAGAAATATCTTTATATGCTTTTTGTAATTTATTATTAGCCTCTTCCAATGTTTTTGTTTCATTTTCATCAAAATTTAAATTATTTTTTCCAAAAGCAACTTCTTCAAATCCATTTACTGAATACACAAATTTTAAAATATTTAATTTTGTTATTTTTCCATCTTTTTGAAACTGTACTTCCATTTTTTTATTTATTGCTCCGGCAAGTTCTTGCAATGAATTGTAAAGAATTTTACTGTTTTCCAGCCTATTCTGTAAAACAACTTTATATTTTTCATTTAACTCATCAACTTTTGCCAGCTTATCAGTTTTATAATTTCCTTTTTCAAAATAATCATTAATCTCTGTCAGCACTTTTTGCTCTTGAATTAGAGAATTAATTAAATTTTCAGCATTTTTGTCAATAGCTTCCATTTTAGGACTTTTTTGCGTTACATCCATTATTTCTTTTATATATTGACCTATCAAGTTAATTGAACTATCAAGGTTTACAATAGATATAATTTGATTTGAAATATCTTTTATATTTCCATTTGAATCAGAAAATTCATCTTTTTTTATTTCTGTAAAAAAATCATTCCATTCTTCTGAATTTGGCTCTTCACTTATTTTCAAGTATTCACTATATTTTTTTATTTCATCATTAGAAATATCTTTTTGGACATTGGCTATTTTCATTTTTTCTTTATTTTTATTATTTTTGGGATTATTACAGGCTGAAATAGCTATCAAAGCTATTATCCCAATTATAATATATTTTTTTAATTTCATTACTTTACCTCCATTTTCTTATTTACACTAGTCCCGCAATTTTTAAGATATAAAGCCAGCCCGTTAATGTAAATATGCTCATAATAGTCGTAACCATAACCGTTCCAGAAGTTACCGATCCGTTATGCCCCATTCCTCTTGCCATTGTAAATGAAGTTGGAGTTGTAGGACTCCCAAGCATTCCAAGCACTGCAACCAACTTTTCATCTTTAAATCCCAATTTTACTGCTATTGGTAAAAATATTGCAGTAAGTATTAATAATTTGAATGAAGATGAAGCTAGTACAATTTTTATTTTAGAAAAAACTTCTTTTACATCAAAACTCGCTCCAAGTGCAAGTAATCCAAGTGGAGTTGCTGCAGCTGAAAATGTTGAAATTGACTTTTTCATAATAACAGGCTGTGGAATTTTTAGCATTGCCCAAATCATTCCAGCCAAAATACCTAATATTAATGGATTTTTCATAACTCCCTTTAATGTATTTTTCAAAACTATTCTATTTAACTTGCCCTGTTCTGGACGAAGCAGCATTAAAATTACAACTGAAGCCACATTATACAAAGGAACTGCTCCAATTACCATAAGTGCTACAACTTTAGCCTCTCCATACACATTCTGCACAAAAGCATAAGCAAGTAAAGCTGCACTGCTTCTAAAGCTGGCCTGAATAAATTCTCCACGAATTGACCTGTCCTTCAAAAAAATTGATGAAATACACATTATTAAAATTGAAAGAAATGTTGTAAAAAAGCAAAATAATAAATATTTCAAATCCCAAATTGCCGAAAAATTAGATAATGACAATTCTTTAAATAAAAGGACAGGCAAAAGAGCCAAAAATACAAATCTATTCATTTTATCCGCAAATTCCAAATCTATAACTCCAGTTTTTCTAAAAATATATCCAATTATCATCAGTAAAAATACTGGCATTGTTGCATTTAAGCAAAATATTAATTCTTTCATTTTCCTCCTTTATAAAATTTTATTTTTTATAATTTTGTCAATAACTCCGCCACCAAGACAAACTTCCTTATCATAAGCAACTACAATTTGCCCCAATGTTACAGCCTTTTGTGGCTCATCAAATACGACTTCATATTCATTTTCATTTAATTTATTAATTACAGCCTTTGTATCTTTTTGTCTATATCTAAATTTTACAGTACATTCTAATGGAAATTGCACTTCATTTATAAAATTAAAATCCGTTGCAATCAATCCTTTTGAATAAAGTACTGAATTGTCGCCTTGTGTTACAATAAGTTCATTTCTTTCTAAATCCTTGTCAACAACAAACCAAGGCTCTCCAGTTCCTTCCTTCGTATTCCCAATACCAATTCCTTTTCTTTGTCCAATTGTGTAATACATAAGCCCGTTATGATGTCCTAACACTTTTCCTTGTGTATTTACAATATTTCCACCCTTTGCAGGCAAGTATTGTGATAAAAACTTATTAAAATCACGTTCCCCAATAAAGCAAATTCCTGTACTGTCTTTTTTCTTAGCCGTTGCTAATTTATATTTTTCAGCAATTTCACGAATTTTTGGCTTTGTATATTCTCCCAATGGAAATAATACTTTTTCAAGCTGTTCCTGATTTAACTGACAAAGGAAATATGTCTGATCCTTATTATCATCAACTCCTCTTAACATAGTCGACTTAATTTTACCATTTTTTTCTTCATGAATAATTCTTGCGTAATGCCCTGTCGCCACATAATCAGCTCCAAGTTTTATTGCATAATCTAGAAATGCACGAAACTTAATTTCTTTATTACACATAACATCTGGATTAGGCGTTCTTCCTCTTTTATATTCATTAAGAAAATAAGTAAAAACTTTATCCCAATATTCCTTTACAAAATTTACTGAATAATAAGGTATTTCCAATTGCTCTGCCACAGCAATTACATCCTTATAATCCTCTTCTGCCATACAAACCCCATTTTCATCCTTTTCTTCCCAATTTTTCATAAATACGCCAATTACATCGTATCCTTGTTCTTTTAGTAAAATCGCCGCAACAGAAGAATCCACTCCACCTGACATTCCTAATACAACTCTTTTTCTTTTTTCCATAAAAAGTTCTTCTCCTTCCCTCTTTTCATAATTCTTTGACTTCTTTCACTATTAATCACTTTATAAAAATAAGTATACCACAATATCCATTAACAGACAAGAAAATATATTTGAATAATTATTTCCTTAACTTTTTAGCACAAGATTAACTACATAATCAATCACTTTAATAAATAAAAAAACGGAAATTAATTATAAGTTTCAAAACAAATTCCGCTTTTTACTTTCTAAATCAGACTTTTTTAAAATTTACTTATTCAAAAAAATCTAAATTTATTTTATTTTCTCTATAATCTCCTGAACATTAGATACTTTTACATCTTCACTAATTCCAGTTTCCCCTTTCACTTCACCAAATCCCCATTTGCAGTAAACAATATCAATCCCGGCATTTTTAGCAGTATTTACATCCACAAGCATATCTCCAACAAATAATATTCTATCTTTTGGGACATTCAAATTTTGTGCCATTCTATCAACATTATAAGGATTCGGCTTGTTTGGATATTCCTTTTCATTTGAGCCAAATATTCCATCAAATTTCCATTTGGATAATTTTTTATCAACAGCAGATAAGGCTGTTTCGTGATCCTTATTTGTTACAATTCCTTTTTTTATATTATTTTCTGTCAAAAAATCAAGCAATTCAGGTATTCCTTCATAAGGCTCAACACCGTAGTCAAAGTAAATATCATAATATTTTCTTATAACTTTTTCCATTTCCTCATTCGTTATATCCTCATATTTTTCTTTTCCCAAAATATTCCGTGCAAGCCCTGAAACTCCGCCACCAACAAATTTTACACATTCATTAGCAGAATATTGTTTTTTCCCAAGTTCTTCCATCGCTGAATTTACAGTCTTTGTAATAGATTTTGACGTATCCATAAGTGTCCCATCTAAATCAAATATAACTAAATCATATTTCATAAATTTTTATTCACTCCTTCCCCAATTTGCTTTATTTTTTTACGCTTCAGGCTCAATAACATTCCCATCATCATCAATGGGATTTCCATTATCATCCACTCTAACAATCTTAATACTATCCAAATGCCCTCTCACACTTTCCTTAAATTTTTCAATATACATTTTTCTATATTTTTCACGCTCTTTCTTCTCTTCCTCCGTCAACTCTCTCTCACGTGCTAATTTTGAAAATTCATTTATTTTTTTTATAATGTCTTCCATTTTTAAATCTTCCTTTCTAAAAATATTACTTTATATTTCTAATTTCCATCTTAATTTTATCTAAAATATGGCATAACATATTAAAGTAAAATTCTATTGTGCTTAAGCCCTTAATGTTGGGCTTATTTTTTTATCTTTTTTCTATTACAAAAATTTCATAATCCAAAAAGTATATAACAATATTATTATACTGTATTGACTATAATTTATCAACACTTTTCAAAAAATATTTCTTCCCAATTTATATATTCTATAAATTTCTAAAACAAAAAATCACAGTTAATCTTAATAACCATATAACCGTGATTTTTATTTAAAGAAATTTTTTACTTATTATTCTATCTTATTATTTTTTAAAATACCGAAACAGCATATCCTACAAATGCAATATATGATGTGAACTACTCACGACTAAAAGCCGAGAGCTTCATAAGATAACTGAAAAAGTAAGTTATCTTCTAAGAAGTTTGATTTTAAAATCCTTATTCTTTTTGGCTAGTCCACAATAGCCACTACTAGATAAGACATTATGTCTACACTGCTACTTTTTATCTGTATATTATATTTTAAACTCAAATATATTATACTCTAAAATTAGTAATATTGCAAATTTTAAAGCAACATTTTCAATGTTGGTGTTATTCATCTCATGGCTAAAGCCACGAGTGTTCTAACACACTTAATAAAAATTCACAAATTTTAACTAAAATATTTTTTATTTTCTTTATTTCACACTTCCAAATAAATCATTCAAAGCCTCACTCATTGTTGGATGAGTAAATATCATATCTTTTAAGAATGTATATTTTTGTTCAGCTTTCATAGCCGCTGCAACAATGTTTATTATTTCGTGGGAAGTGTTGCATAATAAAGTACATCCCAGTATTTTATCTGTTTTTACATCTACAACTGCTTTAAGCAGTCCATCTGTTACACCTTCTATTTTTGCTTTTGGAATTGCCATTGCTTCAAGTCTTCCTGTTTTTACTTCGTATCCTTTGGCAATTGCTTCGCTTTCAGTCATTCCAACTCTTGATAATGGTGGATTTACAAATACGCTGTATGGAATTACATTTCTGTCGTTTACTGTTCTGTTTCCTCCACTATAAAGACTATCCCTTATTATTCTAAAGTCATCAAGAGAAATATATGTAAATTGAAGTCCGCCTTTCACATCTCCCATTGCCCAAATATTATCAGCTGTTGTTTTCAATGTTTCATCAACTACAACCGCACCTTTTTCATCAGTTTTTACTCCTGCTGCTTCTAAATTAAGTCCTTCTGTATTAGGTTTTCTTCCGATTGCCACAAGAATTGCGTCTGATTCAATTTCAATCTTACTTGCACCTTGTGAAATTTGTACATATCCTTTTCCATTTTTATCAATAATTTCCTCAATTTTTGATTCTAATAAAAATTTGATTCCTTTTGCCTCAAATATAGCCTTTGCCCTATCAGCAATTTCTTCATCTTCTCTAGGCATAAGTCTTTTTGCTAAATCAATTACTGTAACTTCTGACCCAAAATCAGCATACATCGAAGCAAATTCCAGTCCAATGTACCCCGCTCCCAAAATAGTCAATTTTTTAGGAAGTTCCTTTAGTTCCATAATCGAAGTGCTTGTATATACATGATTACTTTCTTTAAGCCCTTTTATACCAGGAATTATTGTAGTCGAACCTGTATTTATAAATATCTTTTCCCCTTCAATCTGAACATTTTCCCCATTGCTTTCAATATTAACTACATTTTTTGAAGCAAAACTTCCAAATCCATCATAAATATCAATATTTTCCTTTGTAGCCAGCATTTCATAATTTTTTCCACGTAACGCACCAATTAATGTATTTTTATTACTTATACTTTCTGTATAAAATTTCTCCTTTTCCTCAATACCGCTTAATCCTTTATTTTTAAGAACTTTTGTACTGTCAACAAGTTTTTTTGTAGGAATACACCCAATATTTATACAAGTCCCTCCATACATCTTGTCCGATTTCTCAATCAAAGCCACATTCTGACCTTTCCCAGCCAAAAATCCTGCCAAAGTTTTTCCACCTTTTCCAAATCCAATTATTACTGCATCATATTTTTTCATCTTTTTCATCCTTTCCATTTTATACAATTATAATTACATAATTGTATTTATTATAAAATTAATTTTTATATTATAAGAGTACCACATTTTTTATAAAAAAACAAGAGTATTTGTGTTTACAAATTTTATTATTTTTTAATTTCTATTCCATTAATATTTTTTGCTTTTCTTTTGCTTTTCTATCTATACTATATTTTATTTAATTATATTTATTATAAACATTCACATCCGATAATTTTTTTAATTAACATATTTAAATTATTATTTCATAATGAAGGACATTCTTTAATTATACATATAAAAAAGACTGAAGAAAATCCAGTCCTTACTTAAATACTTACTATATTAATTTCCTATCCTATTTTACTATTAAGAAATTCTATAACCTTATTTCTTCCATTAAGTACAAATTTATGCTTAAATCCATCTTTTGTTACAATACTTATACCATTTGGTGCTATAAGTAATGTATTTCTTTTTTGTATTTCAGCTATGTCAGAATATTTTATTTCTGTTTCGCCTCTTTGAATATTAAATACATGTGACTTAAAAATCAATTTATCTCCATAAAAATGAATTTTTCCTCCTACAGCTTCTATTCCTCTAAAATAATTAGCCATTATACTTTGTCCTGTAAAATCTTTCATTCTATCATCTCCTTAAATTTTCTATCATTTTACATCTAATCTCTCTATAAGCTATTATAACTTGCAGACACTGCTATATAATGATACCTTTATTAATTAATAACTATTTTTATTATCTATTTAATTATAGAACATTAACACAATACTTTAGAATATATTAAAAAAATTAATTATTATTGTATAATTATAATACATTCATTAGATTAAAATAAAATGAAAACTTCTTATTTTCAATCAAATTTAAGACTTTAGTCATTTTTTATCACTTAATTCTCAAGGTACATTCTATATAGCAATCAAATAATATTTCTCCTTTTAATTTAGGATTTACCAGATAATAACTTTCAGAATAATAATAAATTATTTTCAGATTTTTTTCCAAAGTTTTATAGCATATCCAAACTCTTTTAATATTAAACTATAAGGTTAAATAAATTTATATTTATAGACAAAAATGGACTGAAAAAAATCAAGCCCTTTTTTATCATTCATTATATTTTTTTATTTATATGACCGGAGTTATTAAAAAGTTCTTGTTTTATAATATTATAAAATATAAAACTTATTAAATTTCCTGCTTCAAATTTTTCATCTTATCAAGATCCCGTATTAACAGTTCAGTGTCAATCTGATTTCCTATAAAAACTGCATTGTTTTCTGAACTATCCTCCAAAATTGTAATATTATAATTTGTATCTACCACATCAAAGTGCATATTATAATCATTGCCTTTAAATACGCCTTTTGCTCTGTTTATATCCCCGTAAAAGTCTGAAATCATCTTATCTAGAAAAGACACGAGAATGGCGGGATTATCAGCATATGAATTTTTATAAGTAACATTCTGCATTTTATTTTTAACATCTATTAAATCTAAATTTTCTATTTTTACAAGTTCTCCGCTAAAAAGCACATTCCAGTAATCCATATTTTGATTATGATAATCATTTATAAAAATATTGGCATTAGGATTGATTAATTTTATATCGTTGTAAATTAGCTGCAACTCTTCATCTGTCATATTTTCAATTTTTGAAAGCTGTATGTGTGCCGCCATCTTAACTTGATCCATAAATACTTCAACATATTTGTTTTTATATTTAAAATATGTTGTAGCATCAATTATTGTTATTGGTGGAAATACTTTTATTCTGTCATAGTCAGCATTTGTAACATTTTTTAAAATATTGCTCAAAATGGCTATTCCTGATGGTTCGACTATTAAAAAATCAGGATTTAAAGTATTATCAATTACAAGAAGTGAAGATATAAAATCTGCCTTTGTACTGCAACAGGCACATCCGCTTGTAAGTTCCCATACGTTTAATTCTACATTTCCATTTTTCTGGTTATTTTCTTTTATCTCTTCAGTATTATTTCTCAAGATTTCAGCATCAATATTCACATCTCCAAATTCATTTTCAAAAATGACATATTCTCTTTTTGTGCTTCTAATCATCTCTTTAATAAATGTTGTTTTTCCTGCTCCAAGAAAACCCGAAATAACAAGTATTTTCAACTTTTTCACCTTTTTTCTTTTGGCTTTTTTATTCATTTATTTTTTGTGAAGTCATATAAACTACTGGTTTTATTACTCCATCAGCTTTTGTTCTCATAAGTTCCAGTGCCTTTTCAACATTTTCAAAACCTTCAAATCTATGAGTAATCAAAAGGCTTGGATCTAATTTTCCAAATTCAATTAATCTTGCCAATTTTTCAAGTCTTAATCTTCCACCTGGCATAAGTCCTCCAAAAATTTGTTTGTGTCCCATTCCAGCTCCCCATTCAACTCTAGGTATCTGTATAAATTCCCCACTTCCTAAATAATTTACATTTCCTATACGTCCACCTGGTTTCAATGCTTTTATAGCAGTAGCAAACACTCTTTGATCTCCTCCAGCAATTAACACTCTATCTACACCTTTTCCATCTGTCAATTCCATAATTTGTTCATCTGCAGGTGCTTTTTTAAAGTCAACAATATCTGTAGCACCATACGCTTTTGCGATTGGTACAACTTGTTCTCTTGAATCCACAGCAATTATTCTTCCAGCTCCTTTTAATGCAGCTGCTGCAACTCCCATAAGTCCCACAGGTCCCAATCCAAATACTGCAACAACATCACCGAATTGAATATCAGCAAGTTCTGCACTATGAAATCCAGTAGGTACCATATCACTTAACATACATGCTGTTCCATAATCCATGCCTTTTGGAATTAATGCTAAATTACCATCTGCATCATTAACGTGAAAATATTCTCCAAAAACACCATCTTTCACATTTGAAAATTTCCATCCAGCAAGCATTCCTCCACCATGCATTGGATATCCTGCCTGAGCCTCTACCGAATTCCAATCTGGAGTTATCGCTGCAACTAATATTCTATCTCCAACTTTAAAATCTTTAACTAATTCCCCAACTTCAACTATTTCTCCACAAGCTTCATGTCCCAAGACCATATCATGTCTTTCTCCAACTCCACCTTCATAAACAGTATGTATATCTGAAGTGCATGGTGCAAGTGCAAGTGGTTTTATAATTGCATCTGTCGGTCCGCACTTAGGTCTATCTTTTGTAATCCATCCAACTTCTCCTATTCTTTTCATTACAAATGCTTTCATTTTTTCTCCCATTTTGAAAACCTCCTAAATTAACAATTATCTAATTTTTTCTTAATAGGAGTATAGCCTATAAATTAAAAAAATGCAAATCTTATTACAAACTTTTTATGCTTTTTTTTTCATAATTCCCATTATTCATAATGATTTGCACAAGCAATAACTACTATACTTGTTTCTGTCAGTTTATATATAAACCTGTGCTTATCTGTAATTCTTCTGCTCCAGTATCCACTCAGTTCATGCTTTAAAGGCTCGGGCTTTCCTATTCCTTCATTGCCATTCCTTTTGATGTCTTTTATTATTTCATTTATTTTTTTGACTATTTTTTTATCCTGTTTCTGCCATTGGACATATTCTTCCCAAGCCTCATTATTCCAAATCAGATTCATTATTCCACCTCAATTATATCATGTATTTGTACATTTCCCGCCTCTACTTCTTCTTTTCTTTTTAACAGTTCATTATAATATTTCTTATTTGACATGATATAAAGATTTTCCATCAAATTGTTATATTCCTCTTCACTCATCAGTACCACATTTTTGTCGTTTTTTCTTGTTATAATGACTGTTTCATAATCATCAGTTGCCTTATCACAATATTTTTTTAAATTATTTCTCACATTTGAATAATTTGTAGCTATCATACTAATCACCTCTACTTATTGTACAATATTTTTGGCAAAAAATCTACATGTTTTATATCATTTTTTATTTCTAAAGTCAGTTTACATTACAATAAATTCTTTTATTCTAAATCCACCATAATATTCTGTTCTAAACTAAATAAAAAAATTTGAAAACCTTTACCAAATGTAGTAAAATACTCATAAGATATGATTTTTTACCGTACCAATATGATGGCTTAAAACTGGGATTTTTTCTCAGTTTTCTTGTTACAAAAAATATTTTTCTCTTTTTTTAGAGATAAATTTATCAGATTTAAAAATTTTGGAAAGGAAGGAAAAATGGAAAAAACGAAAGCAATAAATGAACGAAAAACTAAATTTGGTACAGAACCTGTTGGAAAATTATTGATTTCACTTGCGGTTCCTGCTATCATTGCTAACTTGGTTAATGCTCTTTACAATGTTGTGGATCAGATTTTTATTGGGCAAAAAATCGGGTTTCTTGGGAATGCGGCTACGAATGTGGCTTTTCCGATTACGACGATTTGTCTTGCGATTGGGCTTATGACTGGAGTTGGAGCTGCGACTAATTTTAATTTGGAATTGGGAAGAAAGCGTCCAAAAAGGGCAAAAAGTGTAACTGGTACTGCAGCTACAATGTTACTTTTAAGTGGTGTTATTTTATGCATACTCATTAATATTTTTTTAAAACCAATGTTAACAGCCTTTGGGGCTACTGATCAAATTTTTAATTATGCGATTGAATATACTCAAATTACATCTCTTGGGATACCATTTTTATTATTCTCGATAGGAGCAAATCCTATGGTTAGAGCTGATGGAAATGCCTTTTATTCAATGCTTGCGATCGTTATTGGAGCTATTACAAATACAATTCTTGATCCGCTGTTTATGTTTGGATTTAATATGGGAATGGACGGTGCTGCTTGGGCAACTGTAATTGGGCAATTTATCTCGGCAGTTATGCTAGGATTGTATTTTTTTAGATTTAAAAGTGTAAAATTTGAATTGAAGGATTTTAAGATAAAAATACGAGAAATTTGGATTTTGTTTATGTTGGGAACATCGCCTTTGATTTTCCAATGTTCCGCACTAATTGTTCAAATTGCAACAAATAATTTATTGAAAATTTATGGTGCGAAATCTATTTATGGAAGTGAAATTCCTATTGCCGTTGCTGGAATTGTTATGAAAATAAATGTCATATTTATAGCAATTTTATTGGGATTGACACAAGGAGCACAGCCTATTGCTGGATTTAATTATGGAGCAAAAAAATATGCAAGAGTTCGAGAAATTTTAAAATTATCTCTAAAAGTGGCTTTTATTATTTCTTTAGTGGCATTTGCAATCGCCGAACTTTTCCCTGTTCAAATAATTTCTGTCTTCGGTAACGGAAGCAAACTCTACTTTCAATACGGAACAAAATATATGCGAGTATTTTTATTCTTCGTATTCCTAAACGGTATTCAAGGTGCTATTACAATGTTTTTAACATCAATTGGAAGGGCCTCAAAAGGAGCATTTTTGTCACTTGTAAGACAAATTATATCACTTTTACCACTACTAATAATTTTACCACATTTTATGGGTATTGATGGAATTATGTTCGCATTCCCAATAGCAGATTTCATAGCTTTTGTTGTATCTGTGATTGTTTTGAAAGGGGAAATGAAGAGTATTCCGAAAGTGAATGAAGATTATTAAAAAAGTCATAAGAATTTAAAAATATAAATTTTATTGATTAGAAAGCTATCTCATAAGGATTAATTTATGAAATAGCTTTTTTATTTTTTTTATTAGAATATAATTTGATTAATAAAAATTTATACTTTTAAATACGACAAAAATATTTACATCGGTTTCTTGTAGTTTTTTTAGTTTTTATAATACTTAGTTCCTCTTCCATTTCCGATAGTTACAATATATTTTTTCTCAACCAAAGATTTCAATAATTTCAAATTTTTGTCCTTTTTAAATCCTGTTATTTCTGTTATTTCTTTATTCGATAAAATATTTCCATCTTTTAATGTTTCAAATACAATTTTTTCATCTTTAGACAAAAATATTTTATTAAAAATTGTAAAAAGTGTGATTTTTATTGAGTTTTCATTAATTTCATAAATAGGTTTTGTGCTATAATTCCTGTAAATTTCATTTATTCTTCTTATTCCTGTTCCAAACATTTCTATATACTTCAATCTAAAAAAGACATTTCCTAAAATAGGATTTCTAAGTTGTGAAATTTGTCCGTTTAAATATTCTTTTTGAGTTATTCCCGAAGGTAATCCTCCTGGAGAAACAACTTCAATTCTATTCTCAAACATTGATATTCTTATATTTGAATTTATATCCCAAGTTCTATGAATTATCGCATTTGCAATCACTTCTCTGAAAGCTTTTTCTGGTATTAGTTCTTTTTCAATTCTTTCAAACCCCCGTATTTCTTCATACTTATAGTATCTTTCAAATACTTCTATAGTTTTATGAAATTGAGAAAAAATAGACATATTGACAAATGTATTTCGGTCAAGAATCTCATTTATATCCTTACCAAATCTCGCAATATCTATTCCTGAAAATGAATTCCTATCTGCTACAAGTGCCGCAGCATTATTATAACCTTCTTTATCATTATACAAATTCAATGTCTTAAGTAAATCTATAGAGAAATTTTCAATTCCAAGTTTTTCCTTTAATTCTTTTTTCAATACTTCAAATTTTAAATCTTGATCATTTGATCGTAACTCTTCAAAATATCTGTTCATCCCTTCCAAAGTAAGTCTATTCAATTCTAATCTGTCAACTTCAATAGTTGATGTATCATTTCTTTTATAGGCTTTTCCTTTGTATAAATACGGTTTATCAAGCCCTTCTTTAACTACAAGTGTTATCGTTTTATCCCTATTATTTTTTATAAAACTAAAATTAGGTTTTGGTACAATATTATCATTTATTTTATTTTCAAGATTTAAACATGTCTCATCCAAATCATCTATCCCTACAACTTTTCCATTATCATCAATTCCAAAAATTATCCTACCTGAACCATAATTAGCAAAAGCACTTACTGTTTTTAAAAAAGTATTTGTTATTATTAATTTTAATTCTAATTCTCTATTTTCTTTCATACCTTTAAATCCTCCTGAAAAAATTATACCATAATTTCGTCAAAAATGCGACAAAAAAAAATACGTCGGTTTTATAACGTATTTTAATATCTATTACTTCTCTTTCTGATACTGCGAAACCGTTTTCCCAGTCCATTTTTTAAATGCCCGATAAAATGATGAAAGTTCCGTATATCCAACCAGATAGGCTATTTCATCAATTGAAAGTTCCTTTTCTCCTTTTTGCCGCCTTATATTGTGCGGGAAGTACAATTCCAAGTAAAGTAATATAAACACTTATCATCATTGCAGGCGGATAAAATGTGCACGATATTATTAACCCTATAATTTTTATAATTGTATCAATACTTAACCATCTCATCCTTATTTTTAATGATTCCTGTGATTTCTCATCGTTTCTATTTGCTTTTCCTATCAAATGCCCAGAAATTATATTACAAAATGTAACAGCCAGAACTATTATCCCATAAAATCCTTGTGCTACACTACTGTTGTAATATGAAGTGACAAAAGAAGTCACATAAGGAAAAAACGAAGAAAAAAACAGTAAAACTACGTTTGTCCAGACAACTGCCGGTGTAATGTATTTTATTTTATGCCATTCATTATGCAGATTTACCCACATTGTTCCAAGCCAGAAAAATGAAAGCGTATATGCAAAAAAATTTACTCTTAAATTCCAAAGGGCTTTTAAAGTTGCTGTTTCAGGCTTTTTCAGCTCTAATATGAGAATTGTCATAATAATTGCAAGTACGGCATCCATAAAGGCTGCCAATCTTTCTTTATTCATAATCAAACTCCATTCCATGATTTTATAATAATAGTATAATTGTATCATAAATCAGTAGGAATTTCAATTTTCAGTTTTTCATATATAATCTCCTTCATTTTCTTATTTTTATTTCCTTATCTTTATATATAGTTATAATACTAAAATTTAAGATAAAAGTACAATACCGTCTACAAAATGTGCTATAATTAAAATGCATACTAGAAATAAAAATTATATGAGGTGATTTATATGATAGAATTGGAACAACTAAAACAGCTTATTGCGTTTGCAACATATGGAACATTATCAAAAGCTGCTGAAGAGTTGTATATTTCACAGCCTGCCCTTTCCCGTTCGATACAAAAGCTGGAAAAAAGTCTGGGAACAGAACTGTTTGACAGGAAAAAAATAAGATGGAATTAAATCAAAATGGAAAAACTGTTATCCAGTACGCAGAAAAAATATTGAATCTTGTAGATGAAATGGAAGAAAAAGTTAATAAAAATAATCTGGTTCAAAATAATTTTTCAATCGGTTCATGTGCTCCGGCTCCATTGTGGGATATGATTTCATTATTTGGAAGATTTTATCCTGAAAAATATATTCTTCATAAAATAGAAAATAATCTTCAGTTATTTGAAAAACTTAAAAATGACAGTTATCAGATGATTATTCTTTCTGAGCCTATTGATAATTCTGAATTTTTCTGCATAAAATACAAAACTGAACAATTATTTTTATCAGTTCCTCTAAGTCATCCACTGGCTAAAAAGAAGGAAATACATTTTTCAGATATTACAGATGACAGGATGCTCTTATTCAATCCAATAGGAATATGGAAGGATGTAGTTTTAGAAAAAATGCCTAATATGAACTTCCTTATCCAAAGTGACAGGATTATTTATCAGGAATTAGCTGAAATGCAAAATTTACTACATTTCCGTTCAAATTTCACACTTGAACGTGAAGATAATTTTAAAAATAATATTTCAATTCCGATTATTGATAAAGAAGCAAAAATGACATTTTACTGTATTTGTAAGAAAAATATAAAAAATGAAATAAAAAAAATATTTGATAGTTTTAGTAAAGATTCTTAAAAAATAAGAGGGAAGAGATTTCCCTCTTATTTTTATTATTTCCTTCCATTAAGCCATTTTACTATTTCCACATCATCATGATTTAAGAATAGACTTTCCTTTTTATCAAGTTCAGATATTTTCTCCATATCTTCACTGTTCAATTCAAAGTCAAATACATTAAAATTTTCTTCAATTCTTTCTTTTCTGACTGATTTTGGTATTACAACTACATCTCTTTGAATTAGCCATCTTAAAATTACCTGAGCCACAGATTTATTGTATTTTTTACCAATTTCAGATAAAATTTCATTTGTAAATATTCCATTTTTTCCTTCTGCAAAAGGTCCCCATGATTCTATTTGAACCCCATATTCCTTCATTATTTCATTTGCTTTAACCTGCTGATTGAAAGGATGTGTTTCCACCTGATTTACAGCTGGCACTACTTCATTATTCATAATAAAATCAACCAGTCTGTCAGGATAGAAGTTACTTACACCAATTGCTTTTATTTTCCCTTCCTTGTATAATTCCGTCATTGCTCTCCAAGCTCCATAAACATCATTAAATGGCTGATGTATCAGATATAAATCAATATATTCCAAATTCAATTTTTTTAAAGATGTCTCAAATGCTAATTTTGCCTTTTCATAATTTACATCACTTACCCATAATTTTGTTGTAACAAAAATTTCTTCCCTCGGTATACCGCTTCTTTTTATAGCTCTTCCCACTGCCTCTTCATTTCCGTATGCTGCAGCCGTATCAATTAATCTATATCCTGCCTTTAACGCATTGTAAACCGCTTCCTCACATTCTTTCATATCATCAATTTGAAATACTCCGAATCCTAATATTGGCATTTTTACTCCATTGTTTAAAGTTACGTATTTCATAATATTTCCTCCTAATTTTATATATAATTTTTTAATTACAGTTGTACTTTTAATTTTCTTGAACTTATTTTATCAATTTTTTCCTCTGAAGTCTAATATCAATTTTGCAAATTCACTATAACTAAAACACATACTATAAAATTATCCATCATAAATTGCAATATTAAATACAACATTCTTTTAACCTTGACAACAAAAATTTTTGAGCTACAATTATATTAGAGAAAAATAAAGAATTAAAAATTTTTTTATAATAAAAGGAAGTGACTTGTTATGGCAAACCGTATCGTTTTAAATGAAGTATCTTATCATGGATTTGGAGCAATTGAATATATTCCAAGTGAAGTGGAAAAAAATAAATTCAAAAAGGCTTTTATTTGTACAGATCCTGGATTAATTAAGGCTGGAGCAGCTAAAAAAATTACTGATGTGCTTGATAAAGCTAATTTGGAATATTTAATATTTTCTGATGTTCAACAAAACCCTACGATTGAAAATGTAAAAGCTGGGGTTGAAAAATTTAAAGAAAGTGGTGCAGATTATATTATTGCAATTGGTGGAGGTTCTGCTATGGATTGTGCCAAAGCTGTAGCAATTATTATAAATAATCCTGAATTTTCTGATGTACGAAGTCTCGAAGGAGTTGCAGATACAAAAAATAAATGCGTTCCAATAATCGCAGTTGCAACTACAGCTGGAACAGCTGCCGAAGTTACAATCAATTATGTTATAACAGATGTTGAAAAAAATAGAAAATTTGTCTGTGTTGACCCGCACGATATGCCAATAGTTGCAATAGTTGACCCAGGAATGATGATGACAATGCCAAAAGAATTGACAGCTGCAACTGGACTTGATGCACTAACTCACGCAATCGAAGGATTTACAACAAAAGCTGCTTGGGAAATGACAGACATGTTCCATTTAAAAGCAATTGAATTAATAGCAAAATATTTGAGAAAAGCTGTGGAAAATGATGAAGAAGCTAAAGAAAAAATGGCTCTTGCCTCATATTTAGCAGGAATGGGATTCTCAAATGTAGGACTTGGAATCGTACACTCAATGGCTCATCCTTTAGGAGCATTTTATGGAACTCCGCACGGTGTTGCAAACGCTATAATTTTACCAACTGTAATGGAATATAATGCTGAATATACAGGAGAAAAATTTAGAGAAATAGCAAAAGCTTTTGGAATAAACCATACTAAAAGAATGGCTCCCGAAGAATATAGAAAAGCAGCAATAGATGCTGTAAGACAATTGGCACACGATGTAAATATTCCTGAAAATTTAAAGGGGATAATGGACATAAAAGATTTGGATTTTATTGCCGAATCAGCTTTAAATGATGTCTGTACTGGTGGAAATCCACGTGATACAAACTTGGAAGAAATAAAAGAACTTTATAAAAAATTATTGTAATTTATCAAAAAACTCCATTCGTTTTAGAGTGGAGTTTTCTATTCATATTAATTCCAAATTTAAATATTTAATTTTCTCAAAATTCAAGTCTATTTACTAATTATACTAAGCCCTATTTGAATAACGAATACATTATAAATCTTTTTAGTAGATTAAACCTAATATTTACTTTCAAATAATTAAATAAATATTCGCTTTTTAAACGAAGAATAGTATTAGACAACTAATTTAACCATATCTTCAGAAGAATTAACTAAATACATTTTTTTATGAAAATTTAGATATGATGAAATGTGTAAATAAGATGCCTGCATCATATATTGTATTTTGAATTTATACAAAATTACGGACACTCTCTTAAAAAAAATTATCCTCTTCTTCCTCCTGAACCACTTCAAATCCCTTTTCATAAGAATATCCACAATTCACAATTACCAATTCCTCATAGTCATTTATTTTAACCTTTTCAATCTCATTCTTTTTACTTTTCTCCAGTTTTCTATATTCAAAATCAGGAATCGTTACTTTAAATTTATTCAATTCTCCCCTAGCTTCTATTTTCCTTATTCGCAATTTTTTCTTGTCGTCTTCTGATAATCCTTTCATTTTTTCTCTTAAAATCTCAATATTTCCATTTATTTCTTCAAAATTCTCTTCGTAAATTATTCTTGGAATCACATCATACGAAGCAATATTTCTAAATATTCTTTGAACTTCAGATTTCGTTTTTTCATACTCAACAACATACTCTTTTAAATATTTTATATTATCCGTCACTTTATTAAAATATTTTGTATCTTTTAAACTTTCATAAGAATAAACACTATTAATCAAATTTAATTTCTGAACTTCAGAAACAATTCCATCAACTTTTAATAGTACACTTTTAGATTTTTCATGAATTTCTTTATCTATAATAGCTTTCGATCCTTTAATTCCAGAACATTCTTTTGTAAAAACAAAGCAATTATATCCTTCATCAACTTTTTCCCTATTACGAAAACATCTTCCCATTCTCTGAAAAAGTCCATTCAAGTCCGATAATTCTGTAATCAAAATATCAAAATCTAAATCAAGAGAAGCTTCTAACACTTGAGTTCCAATCCAAACCCCATTTTCTTGAAATCCCTCTTTTTCTCTTTTGTTTTTAACATCTTCTCTAAATCTCTTTGGATTCGCAAACTCAGTGATTTCCTTTTCTTTATTTGTCCGATCTCTTTTTATAAATCTGCTATGTATCAAATTCAATTCCTCTTTCGGAATATCCAAATTTTCATAAATCTCTTTTGCTTTTTTAACTGTATTACAAATAATCAAAATTTTATTATTTCTATATTTTTCTTTTATAAACTCTGCATTTATACTTTCTTCCATCACTTTTAAACTATGTCGCTTCTTATCATTCGTAAACGGCTCTGTCGTAACAAATTTTACCCCTTCCTTTTCAAGCAAATAAGCAACAATCCCAGGAAGAGCCGCAGTCATTATCGCAAATTTCCCTCCAAAATCAGTAATATACTTCAATCCATAAATCAAATAAGCCAACAAATCAGCTGAATACATTTGAATTTCATCAATAACTACCTTAGAATAAGACAATGTCGCTACCTTCAACTCAAATCCTGGAGCTCTAAACACAAAATCAAATAATTGATCTATTGTACAAATCGTAAGCGGAAGCGAAAATTGCTTCGTTCTATTTATATATTCCGATAATTCTTCATTTTTTAGTAATTTATTTTCTTTAGAATTTTTTTCTGTATAATATTCTCTAAAATCAGAATGAAGCAAACCAATTCTTTTTTCTACATTTTCTCTTACAATATTTTTCACAATCCTATCATAAATTGCATTAATTGCCACTCTCAAAGGCAATGTAAAAAATCCCTTATTATTTCCTATCCAAAGTAACCCAGCCTCTGTTTTCCCATATCCTGTCTGTGCCACAACTACCACATTCTCATCTTTATGCTGTTTCATAAATTTCTGCAAAGCATTCCAATCATTTTTAGGATTATCCTTTCTCAACACATCTTCCAAAAATTTTTCCATCTCAATTTCTAAAAAATCATTTTTTTCTTCAATATTCGTATACGAACTTGCTGCGTAATCTATTTTATTTAACAATCCTTTTAACATGACATATTTCTTAAAAATTTTTTGATTTTCTGAATCTGAATATATTTGACTTCCAATTTCATAAAATAAAGAGCTTAATTCTTCTAATTTAACTTTACCATCTTTCCAATTGAAAATTACATTTTTTTTATTTTTATAATTTTTTGTGTTATCCAAATATTTGAAATACATATTTTCTAATTCTCTCAATTCATTTGAAAAATTTATACTAATTTCTTCATTCATAGAATTTATTTCATCTAACACATCACTTTCACTTATTTCCAATAAGTTTCTATCATGATGTAATGCTACAGAATGAGCTAGAATTTTTATTTCATCTTCATTAAAACCATGAAAATCTATTAAAATATCGTCATTAATAAATGCTGTACTCAATATTGCATGAGGAATCTCTTTTTTATCTATTTTTCCAAGCAATTTTTTTTGGAATCTTAAATTCATCTTTCCCAAATCATGATAGATACATGCAAGTAACAATAAATTTTTATCAACATTTATATCTGGATAAATTCTAAAAAGATTCTTAAAATTATTAATCAAATTTTCCGTATGAGCCTTTATTGTTTCACCATTAGATTTAGCTAAAAATTTACTTTTCATACTAATCTCCTAAAAAATATTTGTTTTATAATTCACAAAATACAATTTCTCCATCATCATCCACTGGAACTTCTTTTCTTTTAAATCCTTTTATATTTGAAGAATATAGAACTTCTTCTTTTTCCCATATTCTTATTGTTTTAGGATCAGTTTTTGTCCCAACACTATCAACACTATAATTTTTTGTTAATTCATATCTAGTTCCATATATCTTTATCCCTCTTTTCTTATCTCCAAAATTTACTAATTTTTTTTTGATAAAATTAATGGGAATATATGCAAATATTTCTTCATCGCTATTTAAATCTTTTTCAAGTTTTATTTCTTTTACATCAACAATTTTGACATTTTTAATCAAAACAATATCTTCCCTTCTGCCAAGACTTGGATACTCCTTTGGATATTTAAATGCTTTCAAAATAGTGTCAATAAACTCTTCTGACTGATCTTCTGGAATAATATGAATTGTCAAATTTACATCTACAAGAAGCTCTACCATTGCAGGTCCTTTAATCACATCATCAGAATTATTAAATTCGTGTCTAGTATACAAATCATTAACTTTTGAAAAATAATTTCCACAAATACTTATTTTCATTGGTTTATATTCCTTAAAATTACAAAGTGAATGAACCATGCCAATTACTGTAGAATACGGTGGTAAAGGATAACTTTCTTTTAATTGAAAACTTGTTGGAACTCTATAATTTACCATATTTTGATACAACCTCAACTTAATTGCCTTCATAGTTATTCATCAACTTTCTCTATATAATAATTATCAATCTTTTCTTTTAATTGTTTAAAAAATTCAGGGATATTTAGTACATTTATATTTTTCTCTTTTAATTTTACCTCGACTTCTGTATCATTTTCAAATTGTTCTTTCACAATTCCAGATATTGTGTCTTTTTCAATATAATCATAAATCCCACTACA
The DNA here is from genome assembly GCF_057270615.1 of Leptotrichia sp. Lineage (NCBI taxonomy): Bacteria > Fusobacteriati > Fusobacteriota > Fusobacteriia > Fusobacteriales > Leptotrichiaceae > Leptotrichia > Leptotrichia sp. The sequence continues at coordinate 7,057 of NZ_DBHIXN010000013.1, read as the reverse complement.
CAATTTATCAACTAAAATTTTATTATTTTTAACATCAACTATATTTTCAAAAAATGGATTTTTTATATCATACACTCCACCTATTACAAATAATGGTTTTAGATCTTCCCTTCTACCTTTAATATCTCTATAAAGTAATGAAATTATATCTAAAAGTTTCTTTACTCTTCTTTTTCTCTCTTTTTTATCTATACTAATTTTTTGATTTTCTTTTATTTTTACTTTTTTTCCTTTATCATTTACCGCTTCTCTTTCAATTTCTATTTCATCAGCTCCAATTCTATCTAAATCAATTGTAACTGTGTATTTATAATATGACTTATGCACCTCAGATTGTGCAATATCATTATATTCTGTTTTCTCTATATTTCCTTTGTTATATCTGTCTGCTAAACCTTTATTTGTTAAAAACTCTAGATCTCCTTTAAATGTTTCTAAAGAAATTGCATGTGATAATCTTACAACAGCTGATCTCGTAATGTTTTTTCCTGTTTTCATATATCCAAAAAAATCTAATTCAGGATAATCACTAATTAACGCTTCATCTTTAAATTGAAAAACACCTTTTTCTTTTGATACTGGTGCTTTTTTCTCTCCAAGCTGTTCTATTATATTGTATCTTATTGCTTGTCTTGAAATATAAGTATACTGCTCTCCTTTATTTCTTGATATTTTTTTCAATGTTGCAACATTTCCAATACTTTCTCCATAATTTGCACTTTCAGCTAGAAATATTATTGTCATTGTTAGTCCTTTTTTTTCCATTATTATTCATTCCCTTCATTTTGATTTTCTTTATTATCATCATTTAATAATCCCACTAAAAATGCATATCCTAAAGTTTTAAACTCATCTTCATTTTCTAATGCTCTTATAAAAAGTTTGTGAATCCCTTTTCCAATATAAGCATGTGCTGTTATTAAAATATCCATAAATAAATTCATATTATTTGTTCTTAATGCATTTTGCAATCTGTATTGCAATCCTCTTATCTTATTTTCATTATTGCTTTTTTCTACATATCTTTTTCTAAAATAATATGCATTATTTTTTATATCAGTTATATTTTTTAAAGTTAAAGCTTCTTCTACTTCTATTTTTTCCATTCTTCCTAGTCTCCTAATATTTTTAATATTTATTTCTAATAAATCGCATAAATCTTTACTATAAAAATTACATTTATATTTTTTATATGACATTTTTATATAACATATTTTATCTATTGTTGAATATAAATTTCTACTTTCTAAAATTATTTCTATTATTGTTCTATACAAATATTCTACAGTATCCCATTTAGGTTCATTTTTATCATTTAATAAAACATAGTACTTTTCAAAAAATCTATTTAATCTATCAAAATTTTGAAATATAAAAAATAATGTTTTTCTAGATAATATATTAAATCTATAAACTGGATAACTTTTACCTTTTATTTCTTTCCTTTCAAATGTTCGAATTACTTGAACATCTGCTATTTCATATTTTTTATCCTGACTTTGTAATTCAAATTCCTTAAAAATTGTTTTATATAGATTATTTTCACTAAACTTATCTTTCTCAAAAACATTATAAGAAATTGCATTATTTATTTTTTTTAAATTTTCAATATCATTATTAGCATTTACAAAAATACCTTTACCTTTTTGAATATATGTAAATCCTGCTGGTACACATGTATAAATTAAATAAACAAGAGGTGTTACATAAATATCGTTATAAAAATTCCAAACATTAGATAACTTCTCTGAAGGATTAAAAAAATCTCCTAAGAACTGTATAGTCTTTAAATACCTTTTATTCTTATCATCCTTTTTTTTAGTGGGTATCGGTAACGGTTCATTAGAAATAAAACATTTCAATTTAAATACTTCATTATTTTCATTACTTTCCTTAATATAATTTACTACATCTTTTATAAAATAATCTCTATAAACTTTATAATTATCACCAACATCAATTTTATTTTTTCGTTTTATAGCTAAATTAGCTTTATCTAAAAATGCAATTCCTTCCCATCCATATCTTATTATATCTTTCACATCTTCAACTTCAAAGTATTTTTTTTGTTTTCCATCTTCGCCATATATATTTTGTTTGCAATATTTTAATATTCTTTTTATTAAATTGAAATTATTTCTTATTTCTTCAATAGTAAAGTTTTTATTTAATTTTTTTATTTTCCCTTCTAATTCAAGAATATTCTTTTCAAAATCTTTTCCAATCAAAGAATATATTGTTCTATATTTTTTAGGATTAGAAAAAGCATTTTTTACCATTACTATTTTTTTATTGATATTCTTTCTAAATTCTTCATTCAAATCATTAACATCTAGATCAAAATCATCAATATACTCCTCAAACTCCAAAATTTTTCCATAAGTTAAAGTTTTCCCATATCTTTTTATAAAAAAATCAAAATATTTATATTCAAAATCTTCTAAAAGTTCCAACAACTCTTCTTTTGAAAATTTCAAACATCTATTTTGATCATCAATAAATTTTCTTATTTTTTCTTCTCCATCCGATGTTTCAAGTATATTAATAAATCCCAATAACCCTGCATTAAATAACCAATCTTTTAATTTTAATTCTATTTTCCCGTCACTCATTTCTCTTCCTTCTCGCACTAAATTATTTCAAGCATCCCAAATCCACTTCCAGTCACACTTCCAAGTCCTGCACTATAAATATAATCTAAAAGATAACTTTTTCCTTCAAATTTTATTGTTCCTACTGAAGCGTCAATAAGTATTCCCTTAAATTCTTTTTCTGAACTTTCCTTCTGAGCAGAACTTCTTTTGTCATAATGCTTAACAACTACTTTTTTAGTTTTACTCGCATCTATCACTAAATCTTCAATATCTTTTTCTACATATTCCCCCATTATTTCTTTCAATCTCAAATAAAGATTTCTTTTTATAATCACAGGAAACTCCTTATCATTTCCTACATAATACTTATCTTTCCCAGTTTCTCTATTATGATCCCTACAAACTACTGGTGACAATGTTTTTACATTCAATATATTATTTTTTACAAATTTTCTTTGAACAACTGAAATATTAGTAATTCTAACTTTAGTTTCATCTGATATTTTAAATTCTTTAAATCTAATACTAGAAAAAGCATTATAAATATTTAAACTATCTACATTATCAAAAATAGAAAAATTAATTATAAATCTTTTATCATTCTCATTTAAAAATAAAATTCGTTCTTTCTCAAACTTAATCGCATGAAAATAAACAGCCCAAGTATAATTTTTTTGCTTTGCTGAATCAAAAAGTTCTTCAAAAATCTCCCTATCATATTCTTTCAACCCAACTTTCAACATATGCAAAATTTTAACCCTAAAATTAACTGGAAATGTGTTTCCTTCAATTAATTCAACATTAATTCTAAATCTCATATTTTATTCACCCTTTTTTTTATTAATTTACAACTATCTATAAAAAAAATATATCACTACAATCCAAATTAAAATCCCATAAAACTTTTCTTTTCTAGTTGCTTCTTTCCAACCAATTCTAAACTTAAAATTTATTTTTGTATTTGCAAATCTCATTTTTAGAATTCCTTTCTTGTATTAATATTAGTATAACCCACACTTTAAATTTGTCAATACCAGTTTTTGATTTTTTAAACAAAGTGATATGATATCTATATTTATAATACAAAATGTTCTTATTAAATCTAGATGCAGTATGCGATATGTATTATATACATATATTTACAATACAAAATGTTCCTATTAAATTACTTCCTTCGGTATTCCGTTAGCCACAGTTCCAACATTTACAATACAAAATGTTCCTATTAAATGGAGATGTTTTTTTATTAACTTAGACCGCCAAGGCTATTTACAATACAAAATGTTCCTATTAAATAAGAGTGTACGTTGCTATTTGGAAAGCTATATTTAAATTTACAATACAAAATGTTCCTATTAAATAAGAGTGTACGTTGCTATTTGGAAAG
>NZ_DBHIXN010000013.1:0-2976 GCF_057270615.1 Leptotrichia sp. | reverse complement strand
CTATATTTAAATTTACAATACAAAATGTTCCTATTAAATAGAAATTTATTTAAAAAAATAAAAATATTTTATAAAAATTTACAATACAAAATGTTCCTATTAAATGATTATAAGCCGGATTACTCAAAAGGATTTGATGACATTTACAATACAAAATGTTCCTATTAAATGAATCACAGTTATTAATTTAGCTGTGATTTTTTTAATTTACAATACAAAATGTTTGTTTTTTGTTAATTGCAATAATACAGCACTTCCACCAATCGCTTGTGTATTACGTGTATATTACGCAAGCGATTTTTAACAATCTGTGAGATGTTTTGCTTTTATTTATCACAATTATTTTTGAAACCCAACGGAGCAAAAAATGAAAGAAATAAAAATTAAAAATTTGTATGAAAAAAATATTGAAAATTTAAGAAAAGTTAAAATTTTAGAACTTAAAGAAATGAAAATTCAGGATCTTAAAGTTCTGAAAGTTAAAATTGAAATTGATAACAAAGGAAAAGAATAAGAGAATTGTATAATTCTTTATAAACAAAAAAAGAGCAGATTTTTAGTCTGCTCTTTAATGAATATTTTAATTATCTCTGCAAGCTAATTTTAAATCAGCTATTGCATCTGCTACTACTGCAAAACTATTGTTTCTTAAGTAGCTGTGTATTAAAGATGTTTGTTTCAATAATTCTTGTTTTTCTTCTTCTGTTTTGTTATTTAAATCTCTGTATTCTCTTTTTGCAAATTCGTAAATACTAAAGCTCAATTCTTCAAATCTTTCTGTTACTTTTAAGTCATTTTTATCTGTTTCGTAATAATTTCCTAAAATGTCAACATCGTAGTAACTTTTTAAGTACTCTTCTTTTTCGACAAAAGCTTTTCTCATTTTCTTAAAAGTTTCTTCTGTAAAGTCAGTTTCAGCGATTCTATTCAATGCTTTTTCAAGCATTTCTATATATTCTCTCGTGATCTCGTTCATGTCAAACTTTTTAAAAAAATTAAATATATCAAGTTTGTTTTGGAAATAATCATCTATTTTATTGTTATCTTTTATATCATCTAAATCTTCACTTAAAATTATATGTCTTACATCTTCAATTATTTTATTTTCTAATACTTTCATTTTTATTTCCTCCGAGTTTTATTTTCCCTTGTCTTTTTAGCGATTATTTGTTATAATCTTTTTAGAGAGAGTTACCGACAAGGTGATAACTCTCCAGAATGTTTTTCTTTAAGCTCTATTTGTCTGTATCAAGTAGAGCTTTTAATTTTTTAACTGCTTCATCTTTATCTTTGCTTGTTTCAACAAGATTGATGATCAGTTTTATCAAAATTTCGTTTTCCTTTGCTGTCATTTCGCTCATTTTTATCTCCTTTCTGACCCTTGCCTTTGTCTATCTCCCCCTTTCTTGATATGATTATACTACATTTTATATCAAAAGTCAACACCTTTTTATAAAATATTTTTTATTTTTTTAAATAAATTTCTAGTATATTTTTTATCAGCCTGTTTCTTGTTATTTCCTGTTTTCTCGCTCTTTCTGTGAGATCCTCCCACATCCATGCAGGCAAAGCCACGGAAATTTTTTTATTTTCAAAGCCAGGATCGGCTTTTTTTCGACCACTTCCAAGGGGCTTAGGTCTACCCTTTTTTGCCCCTCTTGTTTCTTTTTTTTCTTTTTCCATTTTTTCTCCTTTCAAGAGTTGATTTTACAACTTTTTTCACTTTTCATATTTATAATAAAACTTTTTGCATTGCTTAATTTAAAAACTACACCGAATTCTTTCTTTATTTTTTCAAAAACTTCATCGTAACTCATTTTTTCATTTACTTTTTCTCTCAAAAGAAATAAATCGAGATTTTTATAATTGCAAAGTTTGTAATCTCTCAAGAAATGAGATATTTTTATATGATTATCTTTCTCACTTCTATATTCATTTACAATATTTTTATTTCTTTTAACAAAATCAATATAAAGTTCAACCTCTTTTTCATCATAATTATCGTAGTATCTTTTTATTTTTTCAATTTCTTTTTTTGACAATTCTACTTCTGCAACTTCTTTTTCTTCTGTTTCTTTGATGATTTCTACTATTGCATAGTAGCACCATTGATTGTCTTCGGTTCCTCCTAAACTTAGAGCATCTGGTTCACGGTGCTTCCAAGTTTTTTTTACTTTTACTAATACTTCTTTGTTGTTGATTTTGTCGAAGTATTTAAATTCTTGTCCTTTTGTGAAAGGATCATCAAAATCGACAATTTGTCTTTCGTTATCATTTTCTTTTTTCTCGATAACTTCTAGACTCTTCAATTGTGATTTTATTTTTTCGACATAAGAAGTTTCGTCTTCTTTAGATAATTTTTCAATTTTTTTCAAATTATCGTTTATAACATCGATTCCGTTTTGGTATGTTCTGTCTTCATTATATGCTTTTTCAACGTAATAAAGCATAGTGTCAATACCTTTTCTCATTTTGGCAATTTCAAATAAAATTGCTTTTTCTTCTTTTTCTTTTTCTATTTTTTCTAAATCAACTGGATGTAATGTTATTTTCCAGTAACCATTTTTTTCCTCAAACTCAATATAAGCATTGAGTTCAATAATATTATCTAAATGTTGTTTTGCAAAATCTTTTGTAAAGTTTTCGTTCATTTTGATTCTTATTTTTTTCCCGTTGTATGCTAAATCTTCTGCTTCAACATACAATCTCCCTATTTTGTTTAATTTTACTTTTTTATTTTTTTCTAATTTCATTTTTATCACTCCTTGAATTTATTTTTAAGATGTGATAAAATAAATTTACGGTAAGGGAACTTTTATGAGTTCTCTTTTTTTATTTTGTCTATCTCGTCTACATAAACAGTATACTATATTTTATATCAAAGGTCAACACCTTTTTATAAAATATTTTAAAATTTTTACAAAAAAAGACAGATATTTAAATCTGTCTTGTCATTACAAAATTGTAAGTCTCATA
>NZ_DBHIXN010000012.1:0-44251 GCF_057270615.1 Leptotrichia sp. | reverse complement strand
ATATTTCAAGGAATTATTAGTCTTTAATGCTGAGCTGTAAAATGTTTGAAAAAAGCTTATTGCTTCATTGTAATATCCTTTATCAAAGGCATTTATTATTGGAGCGTCATATTCATCTATTAAAATTATTACACTTTTTCCATAGTATTCATAAAGATAATTTGATAATAATTTTAAAGAAGTTCCATAATTTCCTTTTTCCTCTTCATAAAATATTTTATCAAATTTTATCTTATCACGTTCATCCATTTTTTCTCTCATATCTTTAAATTCAGCATACAAATCAGAAATAAGAGACTTTAAATTATTAAAGGTTTCTTCCCAACTATTTCCTTTCAAATCTTTCATTGAAATAAAAATTACAGGATATTTCCCTTGTTCAGCCATATATTCACTATTAGATATTCTCAAATTTTCAAAAAGTCTTTTGTTTTCTTCTTTATTTTTTATATCAAAAAAGCATTTCAACATCGACATATTCAATGTTTTTCCAAATCTTCGTGGTCTTGTAAAAAGAGTTACAGGAGCCCTGTTTATTAATAATTCCTCTATTAGTAACGTTTTATCTACATAATAATAATCTTCGTTTATTATTCTTTCAAAATCTTCAATTCCTACAGGAACAGCTTTTTTTTTCATAAAATCACTCCCTCTTTTATTTTCTTAAAAATTATACTCAAACTCATTTAAAATTATATAAGCTTTTTTCATCTATTTTTTTTGACTGTTAAAAAAATCTTTATATTCCCAAAAATCAAATTTATTTATATTATGAATTTCATTTCTTTTACTTAAATTTTACTACTGGATTATTTTTATATGCTGACAAAACTATTTGAACAAAAGCAAGTTTTTTGCCAATACATAAAATCTCATTTTTAACTCTAATTCTTAAACAAAAAACTTTCACTAAATTTACTGATATATAGACAGCTTATTTAGTATTATATTTATTCATTAATTTTTGAACTGTCATATCATCTTTTATATCATCAATCAAATTAAAAATCTTTTCTCTCGAATCTCTTAAAATTTCCTTTTCTTCAGGTGAAAATTTCCCAAGTACAAACCCCAATGTCTCTTCTTTCGTCTTTGGCTTTCCAATTCCAAATTTTATTCGCACAAATTCATTTCCAACATGTGAAATAATGGATTTTATCCCATTATGCCCACCTGAACTTCCATTTTGCTTAATTTTCAACTTCCCAAATTGCATATCCATATCATCATAAATTACAAAAAGCTCAGTTTTGGGATCAATCTTAAAAAATCTGACAGCCTCTCCAATCGCTTCTCCGCTCAAATTCATAAATGTAGTCGGTTTTTGATAAAAAACCTTATCCCCATTATAATTTGTCTGAACAAACAGCGATTTAAATTTTTCTCTCATATCGCTTATATTATTTTCTTTCAAATATTCATCAATAAATATAAATCCAATATTGTGCCTTGTTAATTTATACTGTTCTCCAGGATTTCCAAGTCCTACTATTAATTTCATTAAATTATTTCTCCTTATTTTTAATTTTTTTAGTCATTTATAAAACTCTAAAACTCCAATAAATACTGTATTTTTTTATGTTTAATTTTCTTATTTTCTTCACTTTATGCCAAGAAGTCTTGAGCTCTTACTATAAATACATTGTTGATAATTTTTTAAAAATTTTACTTATAGTCATCTATTCTTATTTTATTTGTCATTTATAAAAATCTATGAATTACAAAATATAATGTTTTTAATTCTTCAAAATTGCAATCAAAAGTGAAATATCATTATAAGTAACTCCACTAATTCTGCTAGCCTGCCCAATCGTTTCAGGCTGTCCGTACACAAGTCCAGAAATCGCAATATTACTAAGCCCCTTTACACTTTCATAATCAAAATCTTTTGGAATTACCATTTTTTCCAGCTTCTTAAACTTCTCAATCTGTGCCTTTTCTCTTTCAATAAACACATTATATTTCGCATTTATTTCCACTTGCTCCTTTGCCAAATCAGATAATTCCACAGTTTCCACAAATTTGCTTAAATTATCATAATTAATTTCTTTTCTTGCAAGAAAATCAAAAGCTGAAACAGGACTGTTCATACTATTTTTACTATTTTTTTCAATTTCTGCATTTTCTGATTGACTTTGTTTTTCCACAATTTCTAGTAATTTCTCATTATTTTCTTTAGTCGGATAAACAGTAATCTTTTTTAATCTTTCAATTTCATTTTCAATTTCACAACAAGTATTTTCCAATTCGACTAATTTTTCAGCATTTAACAGCCCAATTTCCTTCGCCTTTTCCAAAAGTCTTATAAAAATATTATCTTGTCGCAAAGTCAGCCTATATTCAGCTCTTGAAGGCAATACACGATAAGGTTCTGGCGTTTTTTTATTTATTATGTCATCAATCAAAACGCCAATATATCCCTCACTTCTATCAATCACAATTTCCTTTTTCCCTAAAATTTTTCTTGCAGCATTCACTCCCGCCATAAATCCTTGGCAGGCAGCCTCTTCATATCCGCTTGTTCCATTAATTGTCCCTGCCGTGTAAAGTCCATCCAAAACCTTTGTTTCAAGTGTCAATTTCAACTGATGAGCTGGTACAAAGTTATATTCCACCGCATATCCATAACGTACAATTTTGGCATTTTCCAGCCCACTTATTGTCTTTAGCATTGCTTCCTGTGCAAATGGAGGCATTGCTGTTGTAAATCCATTTATGTAGATTTCATCTGATTCTACAGATTCCTGCTCTAGAAATATCTGATGATTTGTTTTTTCTGGAAAATTCATAATTTTTCTATCAAGCGAAGGACAATGCCGAGGACCTTTTGTACTTACAACTCCTGTCACAATTGGTGAATATTTAAGCATTTCCTGTCCCACACGAATAGTTTCAGGTGTTGTAAATGTCAGCCAAGTTGGCAAAGTTGGATTATATTCTTTTTTTGTTTCATAAGAAAAATATCGTGGCTTATCTTCTCCCTTTAGTTCCTCCATTTTAGAAAAATCAATTGAAGATTTTGCAATTCTCGGAGGAGTGGCTGTCTGGTATCTATCCAGCTCAAAGCCATATGTTACAAGCCTATCAGGTAAATCTACACTTGCAGGCTCTCCTTGCCGCCCTGAAGAATATTTTACATCCCCCATGACATATTCTCCACCTAAAAAAGTTCCAGTACACAAAATAACGGACTTTGCCCCATATCTAATCCCAAGATTATCTTCCACTCCCATAACCTTCTTATTTTCCACAATCAAATCCACAACAATCCCTTGAACTAATTCCAAATTTTCCTGCTTTTCAATAATTTCCCTCATTTTAATTCTATACCAGTATTTATCAGCTTGAGCTCTAGTAATTCGTGAAGCCAGCCCTTTCGTATGATTCAAATTTTTTAATTGCAAATTGTAATTGTCAATATGTCTTGCCATTTCTCCACCAAGCATTCCAAGTTCCGACACCAAATGACTTTTCCCTGGCCCTCCAACCGACGGATTACACGACATCATCGCAATATTATCAAGATATATTGTAAACAACGCTGTTTTCAGTCCATGTCTTGCTGCAGCAAGTGCAGCCTCAACTCCAGCATGCCCCGCTCCAACAACAATTATGTCATAATTTTTCATTTTTTTATTTTCCTTTCAATTTATTCTTTTATCCACTATACTTATTTAATATCCCCATCAAAACCATAATTCTAAAAAATTTTATTTAAAATTGAGAAAAGTTATTTTTTGTTTTTCTTTTTAAAAATATTTCTAAATGGACGTGTAATATCCATAAAATCAACATATCTCTTATGTTTTCTAATATAATATCTCAAATATCTAAAAACTATTTCTTCCCGCTGTTTATAATATTTCGCATACTCATCAGCAAAAATTCTTGCTATTTTTTCATTTTCCATCATTCTTGATACATTTTTCATTCTTCTATTTAAATTAAGTTTCACATTAAACTTCATTCTATTCAAATCCACAAGATAAAATTCATAATTCCCGCTTTTATCCTTAATTAGCACATTCCCAGGAGAATAATCCTCAAATTCCACTCCATTTTCATGCAAATTAAAAGAAAATTTTGCAAACTGCTTTATTATTTTTTCACGATTTTTTTCAACTTTTGTAAGCATTCTTTCCATTTCTTCACTTATTTTGTAATTTTCCCCTTGCTTAGCCTTTTCCTCCTCAATATCTTCAGGCCAGAAAACTTCCCTGCAAGTAAAATCATATTTTAACTCTTCACTTATATAATAACTATTCTTTTTGTTATTTTCATTCACAAAGTCATCAAAATAAGCAATTGGCTCTGGTGTCTTTATTTTATATTTCAATAATTTTTTTGCATATTCATAAGAACGTTTTGCCTTTGAACCTTTAAATTTGTAAAAAAAATTTGTAATAAAATCCTTTTGCTTAAACTTTTTTATATTTATCATTTTTTTTGCTTTAGAATCATCAATTTTATTATGTTTTTTTCTTTTCTTACTCACTTTTTCAAAATTATTTTCAAAATTTATCTCAAATCTTTTTATCTCATTTCTCCCAGGCTCTACAACATATTCCCCAGCTTTATCAAAATTTTTCAATACACTAATCAATGTTTTTTCATCATATTTAATATTAACTTCATATTTTTTTTCTTCCATTTAAAATCCCCATAACTTTCAATTTTTTTATTTTTTATTTTTTTTCTCATTTTCCTTTTCAAATTTTCTCTTATTTCTCTTTATTCTTTTTTTCAATTCCTTTGAAAATTCCTTATCTTCCATAATATTTTCAATTTTATCCACATATTCAAGTGCCTCATCATATTTATGCTGTAATTCCAGTACATAAGACAAATTTACATAATGCCGAAAATTTTCAGGCTCTAAAATTATCATTTTATTACAAACTTTTTGTGCACTTTCATAATCTTCAATTTTCACAAAAAATCTTCCTTGCAAGTTTAGCATCTTTATTCTTGAAAGTTCCTTATTTTCATTCGTTGCATTTTCATAATTTAAAAGTAAAATCCTTATTTCTTCGTATTCTTCAGCTCTAAACAATATTTCAAAATAATCTTCAAATACATAATTTTCTACATTTTCACAATTTATGGCAATATTATAATATTTTATAACCTCCTTTATATTATTCGCATAAGCCATCGTATCGCCCATTCGTGCATAAAGTGAAAACTCTTCCACTTCATTAAATTTAGAATTTAACAATTTTTTATATTCAGAAATTGCCTCATCATATTTGCCCATCATTGTAAGGCAATCACCTTTTTCCACATATGCTTCTGAACTTTCAGGCTCCATTTCTATCGCTATATTAATATTTTCAATCGCTTTTCTATAATATTTCAACAAAGCATAACACATTCCCATATTAAGATGCACAAAATAATTTTTTTCTATTTCCAAAAATTTTTTATAAAGTGAAATAGCTTTTTTTAATCTTCCAAGCGATTGATAAACAAATCCCAACGTAAAAAGCGTATCCTTACTTTCGGGGTACTTTTTATACAATTTTTCAGCATATTCCTTTGCTTCCTCAAACATCCCAAAATCTGTATAAATTTTGGAAAGTGTCATAAGTGCTGAATAGTTACTCTCATCAATTTCAAGAACCGATTTCAAGTACACTAACGCATCGTCATACTTATAATTTTCTATTGATTTATCCGCTTCCTTCAATAATTCTTTAATATACATTTTTTCTCCATCTATATCTAAATTTTTTTTACTAAATAATTTTTAAAATACAATCCCATCTAAAACTAAATAATTCTATTTATTTTTACGAAATTTCTAATATATATGAACTACCCCCGTTTTTAGAAGTAGAAACCTCTTGAGAAGCACCTACACATGACTAGCCAAATATATTTACCAAGCTCTTCGGATAGTTCCTACTCTTTTTTCTTTATTTTTCTAATATTCTAACACTGTTTTTCCAACATCTCTTATACTCAGTATCGCATTGTAATCTTTATCAATTTCAATTCCATAATACTCACATTTATAATTTCTTTCTGATAATTTCAATTTTTCTTTAACGTTTCCACATTTACTACAAGTTTTCAACAACAGAAATCACTTATCTATCTTCAAAAATTGTTTCCCTAAAGGCATCAACTTATATTTAAGCATTTTTAAGAACATTCCCCACCCATTATCCACTGTTAAAATACAATTTTTATTCATTTAATTATACTGGATTTTCAATCATAAAACAACAAAATAACTTTAATTAATATTTCCTGATATTTTCAAGCCTAAACCCAACATCTCTTTTCAACCTTCTCAAAACCGCCTTTCTTTCGATTTTAAATACCTCCTCATTATCACTGCCAATTTTATAATCTATATAATTTTTTATAAATCTTTCCATATCTTCTTTCGATTCGCTCCGAATTTCAAACTCATAATCCTCATTTAATGAAATTTCCTTATTTTTCTCAACACAATAATAAAGCATATCGTTATAAGTCTGCTGTGCTAAAATATCCCGTGCCTTATAATATGTGGATTTATCTGTATTTGTTATTCTAATTGCCTGTTTTTCAGATATATACGGATTATTTCTAATCAAATTTGATATGTGCTGGAATTTTTGATTTTTCTCTTCCATTATGCAATCAAAGCACATTTTTTCATTACTTTCCTGTAAAAATAAAGTTTTACAGTTCTCACATTCAATATATCCAATACTTTTCAAATATTTTTCCTTTTTTTTCAATTTTATTGCAATTTTTTCTAGACTTCTGGCAATATCTTCATATTTTTTATCAATTTTATCAATATTTTCATGAATTTCTTTAATTTCTTTTGGAGAAAGCACAATCTTCCCTATTTTTTCTGGAAGTTTATTTTCTAAATCAGCATTTATCTCTTTTTTCTTAATATTCTCTCTTGGAATTTCTCCAACTCGAATTGTCCCTCTATTTTCCTCGTTTTCAATAAGCTCATCCAGTAAACTACGTTTTAGTTTATAATTTATTTTTATAAACTCTATGCTTTCCACAAATTCTCCGCTCAAAAAAGCATTTATTTTTTCCTTTATGATTTCCGAGCACATTATTGTTGTATGATAAATAACATTATCATTAATAATTACAACAAGATTTTTATTGAATAGCCCCTTTGGATAAGTTTTTTCACCAATCGGACCACTTACAATCTGCTTCCAGCTTCTTTTAATTTTTGTAAAAATATATTTTTCATTTCTAAAAAGCGAACTTTTTTTTTCAATCGCTTCTAATGCCAAATTTCTTAATTCTCTAATTCCTTCCATTTCTCAACCCTTTTATTTATTTTTTCTTTTTTATGCTAAATTTATTCAACAATAAAATTTTTCCCCCTTTTTTTCTAGCCAATCTAAAATATGACAAATCCAAAATTTTATTAGCATAATTTTTTCATAAGAGTAAAATTCAGCTATTTTACTTTATAATTTTATTTTATTTCAATTTCTCCTTTTTCCACAACAAATTTTTTTCCTTCTATCCCCAAATCCTCTGTTGAAGTTATAAAACATTGAATTTTTTTATTTAAAAAATAATTTAAAATACTATTTTTTCTTATCTCATCAAAATACGAAGCTATATCATCCATAATAAATATTGGATACTCTTTTTTCTCTTTCATCAAAATATCAATTTCCGATATTTTTAATGAAAAAACTATAGATTTTTTTTCTCCCTGTGAAGAATATGCCTTTGCGTTTTTCCCATTTAATTCAAATATAAAGTCATCTTTTTGTGGTCCAAGCAGACTGTATCCCAAAATTTTTTCTCTTTCGATTTTCTTTTTACACATATCTTCAAAAATTTTTTTCAACTCTTCCCTAGTTTTTTTTTCCACATCTCCAAGAAAACATTCATACTTTAATTTAAGTTCCGAACTCTCATCAAATAATTTTCGATAATTTAAATTTAACAAAATTGATAATTTTTTTATAAATTCTCGTCTATTCAAAACAATATTCAGCCCTTCTTCTATAAATTTCTCATTATAAATTTTATAAATGTCTTTCCCTGTCTCTTTTTCCTTTATAAGTTTATTTCTTATTTTCAATATTTTCTCAAAATTTACAATTGACTGCAGATATTCTTTTTTTGCCTGTGAAATTTCATAATTAAAAAATCCTCTCCTAACTCCTGGATTTCCAATAATCAGCTCAATATCTTCAGGAATAAACGAAATAATATTCAAGAGTCCCACATAATTTATATATTTATTTTTTCTCCTGTCAATATAAAAATCCCTCTTATCCTCATTTACATCAACAGCAATAACACTTTCTGAAAAATCCTCATGAATATATTTTCCAAATACAGTCAGCCTATTTAAATTATACTTACGAATTTCTTTTACTTTTTTAGTCCTAAAACTTTTCCCCGTAGCCAAAAAATAGACAGCTTCAATAAGTGATGTCTTTCCCTGTCCATTCCTTCCATATATTAAATTAAAATACCTGTCAAACTCTAACTTTCTATCCACAAGACATCGAAAGTTATTAAAACTAATCTGATCCAAATACATCGCTATTTCTTCCCTTTCACACTTGTACTAAACTTTTATAGATTTTATTTTTAATTATTTAAACAAATTATTTTTCTATTTTTTCTTAAGACATATTCAATAACCTGATTTTTTTATTAACAAAAGATTTTTCCACTCTTGCTTTGTAATATTTATTTTATTAATTTCTAAATATATATAATCTAAACTCCATTTCAAAAATAAAAATTATATTTTACTACAAAGATCCTGATTTCTTGCAAAACAGAAAGTTATAACAAATCTATTATTTTAAATACGTAATAGTATAATTTTCAAACAAATCCATTTGCATCTTTAACTAGCAAACTATTCATCATTTTACTCTTACAACAACTTTTCCCCCTGCAAATTCCACAACATCTCCATCATAAATTTTTTTTCCTCGTCTCGTTTCTACAACATTATTTACTTTTACTTCACCACTTTTAATAAATATTTTCGCTTCTACCCCTGAACCTGTAAAATTTGCCCACTTCAAAAGCTGATCTAATTTTATAAATTCAGTATTTATCGCTATTTCTTCAATTTCATCATTTATATTTTTCATCTAATCTTCTCCTTATTTTTTTTATTTAACAGACCAATCATTAATCAAATTAATGTTTATTTTTTATGTGGAAAACTCCTTTTTTTTGTGGATAACTTTTTCCACAATTTTTTCCACATCTTTTCCACAATTACTATTTAGCTTTATTTTGGCTGAGTTTTTTGACTATTTATTTTTCCACATTACATTGTGGATATAATTTTTATTAATGTGGATAACTCAAATATTTTTTTATTTATATAATCTTTTAAAAATTTATATTTAACTCAAAGTTAATCAAAATTATTTATCCACAAATGTGGATAACTTTTTTTCAACATGTGGATAACCATATTTTAGTTTTACACAATAAAATTTTATTTTTCCACAATAGCAGTTTTAATGGAAAATTTTAATAATCTTTTTCCACAATTTTTGTGGATAACTTTTCAACACACTGTGGATAATTAATTTTTATTTTTCCACAGCAATAAAATATTTTTTTTAATTAATCTAAATATAATTATTATTATCATAAATTTTTATAAAAATTTAGATTGTGAAAAACTTTTTTTTATGTGGAAAACTTAAAAATTTTGAAGCTAGCTTTTCCACAATTTTTTCCACATCTTTTCCACAATTATTTATACTCTGAATATTTTTTTGTTTAATGTGTCTATTTCTTTTTTAAATACGACATCTTCTTTTATTTTTTTGTCAATTTTTCTAATACTGCTTATAACTGTGCTATGATCCTTTCCTCCAAAAAGTCCGCCAATTGCAGTTAAACTTAAATCCAGATCATCATTATTTTTTAGAAGATACATTGCAATTTGTCTTGTTCCAACTATTTTTTTTTGACGCTTTTTGGATTTCATATCGGCTACACTAACGCCATACTGTGTGGAAATCATTTCTATTACTTTCTGGGCTGTCACCTTAGACTGTTCTCGCTTTACATTGTGCATAAGCATTTCCTGCACGAGTTCCAATGTTATTTGTTCGTTTAGAAGTTTTGCCCTTGCATTGAGGTTTGTAAGCGTACCTTCCAGTTCCCTTACATTCGTGTTCAAGGAATCTGAAATATATTCTAAGATGCTGTCGTCTATCTCAATTCCTTGTGCTTTTGCCATATTTTTTAAAATCATCATACGTGTTTCATAGCCTGGACTTTGTATTTCCACAGTTAAGCCTGACAAAAATCTTGATTCCAGACGTTTTGACAAATTTTTTATTTCTTTTGGCGATTTGTCGCTTATCATTATTATTTGCTTTCCTAATTCCTGAAGCTTGTTAAAAGTGTGGAAAAACTCTTCTTCCACAGTTCCTTCTCCACGTCCAAACACCTTTTCAAAAAACTGTATGTCATCTAAAAGAAGCACATCTAAAGCACGAAAAGTATCACGAAAATGCTGAATCCGCCCACTGTTTAAAACTTTAAAAAATTCGTTTGCAAATTCTTCTGAAGTGGAATAATAGACACGTTTGCTTGGATCCTTTTCTAAAATTGCATTTCCTACTGCCTGCATAAGATGGGTTTTACCCAACCCTGAACTTCCAAAGATGAAAAGTGGATTATAAACAGTTGGGTTTTTCACGACAGCAAGACATGCATTGTATGCCAGCCTGCTATTTTCTCCAACTACAAAATTATCAAGCCTGTGTCTGGGATTTAATCCTGTATGAATTGGAGGTCTTTCCCTTGCTTCTTTTGGAAATCTGTGTGTTTCAGACTCATATAGCTTTACATCCTGCTTTTTTACTTCAAAGTTCATTGTAATTTCTTCATCTGTAACAATTTCCACAATTTCTTCCATCTGACTTTTATACTTTTCCACATTTTCTTTAATTAATCTAGAATTGCAAGTAAGTGTAAATATATTATTTTCTATTTTTTCTGCCTTCACATTTTCAAAGAAAAGTTCAAACTCCCCTTCCTTAATTTTCTTTTTCATAATTTTTTTAACTTTTTCCCACAATTTCACGACATCCATTTGCTATTTCCCTTCTTTATTATTAATTTTATAGTAAAATCACTATCGTGTAGCCTTTTATTTGATTTAACTATAACATATATAAAATAAATAATCAAGATTTTAACAAAAAGTTTTCCACATACTTTTCCACATAATAAAAACATCTCCTAGTCCAATATTTATCACTATTATCTTAATTTTTTTAAATCTTTTCCACTAAAATCTAAATCCGTATTTTTAGAGTATTCCCACAGGTTTTCCACAAGTAATTTAATTATCCACATCTAATGTTGATAAGTGTGTGTAAAAATTTGTGGAAAAAAGTTTTCCACAAAATCGTTAAAAGTTTTCCACAGGTTATTCTCTGGCAAACCCTTTATTCATCGGTATTCCCACATTTCCACAGTGCATAATAATAATATATATAATTATATATATTATATTAGTTATTATAGGAATGTGGATAACTTTTCAACTAATAATTTAAAACATAAAATTTTTATGAACAATGCATTGAACTTGACTTTTTTTTAAATATTGTATATAATATTTACAAAAGACAATAATTTTTTTAAAAATACAAAAGAAAGGATAAAAAATGACAAAAAGAACATATCAACCAAATAAAAGAAAAAGAAAAAAAGATCACGGATTTAGAAAGAGAATGCAAGATAAAAATGGAAGAAATGTCTTAAAAAGAAGAAGAGCTAAAGGAAGAGCTAAATTATCAGCATAACCCGGTGTTAAATTCAACACTGGGTTTTTAAAAGCATTAATATCTAAATAAACCAGGAGAGCTTTTTTATATGCCAAAATTTTTTAAGATTTATCTAAATTAAAGATTTTAAATATTTATTAAGCTCTCATTTATCTTAAAAAATCTAAAGAAGAGAAATATGTCTATTAATAAAATAAAAAAATCAAAGGATTTTTCATTAATATATAACAAATCAAAAAAGATGCATACAAAGTATGCTATTATTTTTATAAAAGAAAATAATAAACAAAGGTTTGGCTTTGTAGCTAGCAAAAAAACAGGAAATGCAGTTCAAAGAAACAGAATAAAAAGAATTTTTAAAGAATTTGTAAAAATTCATAAAGATAAATTTAAAGAAAATACTGACTATGTATTTGTTGGCAAGTCTATTTTGAAAGACAATCTAAAAAAATTAAAATATAAAGATATTGAAAAGGATATTATCAAGGTGATAAAATAATGAAAAAAATATTGCTACTTTTGATAAAATTTTATCAAAAAGGTATTTCGCCATATTTAGGAAAAAGATGCAGATTTTATCCAACTTGTTCAGAATATTCACGACAGGCAATTACAAAATATGGAGCAATAAAAGGGAGTTATCTGACAATAAAAAGATTGTTAAAGTGTCATCCTTTTCACAAGGGTGGATATGATCCGTTAAAATAAAAAAATGGAGGAAATAATACTATGTTTAAAATAAAAGCACTAGTTGATCTTGTCGTATATGTTTTGAACGCAATATACGGCGTTGTAGGAAACTACGGAATAGCGATAATAATTGTTACAGTTTTAATGAGAATAGTTGTATTCCCTTTGACATTAAAACAAGAAAAATCAATGAAAAAAATGAGGGAATTACAGCCAGAACTTGAAAAAATAAAAGAAAAATATAAAGATAATCCGCAAGAATATCAGCAAAAAACAGCTGAACTTTATAGAGAAAGCGGAGTAAATCCATTAGGAGGATGTCTGCCTTTATTAATTCAAATGCCTGTATTTGTGGCACTATACTGGGCTTTTAGCGGAAATGCAATTCCTGCAGATGCAAAATTTTTATGGTTTACACTAAAACAACCTGATAAATTATTTATGATAGGAAATTTTGCCTTTAACTTATTACCAATTTTAAATGTGGGTGTTACTTATATTCAACAGAAAATAATGACAAGTGCAACAAGTGGGCAAGAATCTAACCAGCAAATGCAGACAATGCTATATATGATGCCCCTTATGATGTTATTTATATTTTATAGAATGCCATCAGGAGTAACATTGTATTACTTGGTTTCAGGAGCTTTGTCATTAGTTCAGCAGTATTTCATTTTGAAAGGAAGAAGTGACGATGGAAAAAATAATATTAAAAGCTCAAAATGAGGAAGAGCTTAAAAATATGATAAGCCGTTCCTTGACCCTAAAGGAAGATGAAACTTATCAAGTAAAAGTTCTAAAATATCCCAAAAAAATATTATTTATAAATATAAAAGGTGAATATGAAATTGAAATTGTTAAAAAATCTGAACTAAAAATTAACAAAACAGAAATTCAAAAACCAAAAGTGCAAAATGAAAATAAACTTACAAAAAAAGATACCAAAAATTATAATTTGAAAAAAGAAAATGTCAAAAAAAATTACAAAAATGAAAATGTTGAAAATACAGAAAAAGTTGTCCAAACAAATAATACCGATACAAATATAGATAAAATTAGAGGATTTTTTAAAGAATTTATCGTGAGTGCAAGATTGGATATACGAATTATAAATATTAAGAAAGAAAATAATGGAAAATATTTAGTTATTCTTGATGGAAAGGATATGAGATTTTTAATTGGTGAAAAAGGAAGTGCTTTGAATAGTTTAGAATATCTGATAAGTACAACCAAAAAATTTAAAAATTTAAAAATTTCTATAGATTCTAATAATTACAAGGAAAAACGTGAACATTCATTAAGAGATCTGGCAAGAAAAAAAGGAAAAGCAGTTTTATTGACAGGAAATTCAATAAAATTAAATCCTATGGTATCACACGAACGTAAAATCATTCATGAAGAAATTTCATTTATGAAAGGATTGAAAACTGAAAGTGTAGGAGAAGATCCAAAAAGATATTTAATTATTAAAAGGCTAGATGAAAAAAATTAGAAAAATGATTTTAGAAATAGAGGTTTAAGATGTTATTTGATACAATTGCGGCGATTTCTACTCCAAAAGGTGAAGGTGGAATTGCCATAATAAGAATATCTGGAGATAAATCATTTGAAATACTGGACAAAATATTTGTTAAAAAGAACCCAAATGCTGATTTGGGTTTTTATAAATTAAATTACGGATTTATCAAGGATGGGGAAAAAACAGTAGATGAAGTAATGGCTGTTAGGCTAAAAGCCCCAAAAAGCTATACTTGTGAAGATATTGTGGAAATAAATTGTCATGGTGGAACGCTTGTTTCAGAAAAAGTGCTTGAACTTGTATTGAGAAATGGAGCAAGACATGCTGAAAGTGGTGAATTTACAAAAAGAGCATTTATGAATGGGCGAATAGATTTATCGCAGGCTGAGGCTGTTATGGATATAATTCAAGGGAAGACAGAAAAAAGCGTATCTTTATCATTGGATCAGTTAAGAGGTGATTTGCGAGATAAAGTGAACCAGTTTAAAAAAGCATTGCTTGATATTACAGCCCATGTAAATGTGGTATTGGATTATCCTGAGGAAGGTATTGACGATCCATTACCAGCTGAATTGCGAAATAATTTGGAAGATGTCTACGAAGAAGCAAATCGCTTGATTGATTCTTATGATACGGGGAAAAAAATAAAAGAGGGAATAAAAACAGTTATTGTGGGAAAACCTAATGTGGGAAAATCTACATTGCTGAATGCCTTGCTTCACGAAGAAAGAGCGATTGTAACGCATGTTGCAGGAACAACACGGGATGTTATTGAGGAAATAATTAATATAAAGGGAGTTCCGTTAGTTTTGGTGGATACAGCTGGAATTAGAAAGACTGACGATATTGTGGAAAATATTGGTGTGGAAAAATCTAAGCAGTTTATTGAGAAGGCTGATTTGGTGCTTCTTGTGCTGGATGCTTCAAAGGAGCTTGAAAACGAAGATATAGAAGTTATAAATCAGATAAAAGAGAATAAAAAGAAAGTTATAGTATTATTGAATAAAATTGATTTGAATAGAAAAATTGATCTTGAAGGGTATAATTTGGGAAATATTGTTGAAATATCAGCAAAGGACAATATTGGAATTGAAAATATGCAAGATAAAATTTATTCGTACATTGTAGAAGAAGATGTGGAAAATTCATCAGAAAAGTTAATAATTACAAATATTCGACATAAAACAGCACTTGAAAAAACAAAAGATGCGATAAAGAATATTTTTGAAACAATAGATGCGGGACTTCCCATGGATCTGATTTCTGTGGATTTGAAAGAAGCATTAGATTCTCTTTCAGAAATTACAGGAGAAATATCGTCTGAAGATATTCTGGATCATGTGTTTGGAAATTTTTGCGTTGGAAAATAATTCAATTTTTGCTTTTTATAAACAAAGTTTAGCATAATTTGAAATAAGAGTAGATATAAAGTTTGGTATAAAATGGAGGGAGTAAAATAATGGCTAATAATTATGGAGCAGAAGCTATTACAGTCCTGGAAGGTCTGGAAGCGGTTAGGAAGCGTCCTGGAATGTATATTGGATCGACTTCATCACGTGGGCTTCATCATCTTGTATGGGAAATTGTGGATAACAGTGTGGATGAAGCACTTGCTGGAGTTTGTGATAAAATTACTGTAAAAATATTGGAAGGAAATATAATCGAAGTATCTGATAATGGACGTGGAATTCCTGTAGGAATGCACAAGACAGGAAAATCAACATTGGAAGTTGTACTTACAGTATTGCATGCTGGGGGTAAATTTGACAATGACAACTATAAAGTGTCAGGTGGACTTCACGGAGTTGGAGTATCTGTTGTAAATGCCTTGTCAGAGTGGCTTGAAGCGACTGTCACACGTGATGGAAAAGTTTTTCGGCAAACATATAGACGAGGTGTGCCAACAACGCCTGTGGAAGAAATAGGCACAGCTGACGAGAAGGCACATGGAACTGTAGTTAGATTTAAAGCTGATGATGAAATTTTTGAGACAACAGTTTATGACTATTCAATTTTGGAATCACGTTTAAAAGAGTTAGCATATTTAAATAAAGGTTTAAAAATCGAATTGTCGGATGAAAGAAAAAACGATGATATAAAAACTGAAGAATTTTTATTTGAAGGTGGAATAAAAGATTTTTTAAATGAAATTATTGATGAAGAAAAAATTGTTGATGATGTAATTTATATGGCTGATACAATGCAAATTGAAGAAGCTAAAGAAGTAGAAACCGTGGATGAACATGGAAATAAAATAATGAAACATAAAAATGCAAAATTTGTAGAAGTAGAAATTGCGATGAATTATACAACTTCTCAAAGAGAAAATGTTTATTCATTTGTAAATAATATAAATACGCACGAAGGTGGAACTCATGTGAGTGGATTTAGAACAGCACTTACAAGAACTATTAATGATATTGCAAAACAGATGAACTTGATTAAGGATAAAAATGGAACATTTCAAGGGACAGACGTAAGGGAAGGATTAGTCTGTGTAATAAGCGTAAAAATACCTGAACCTCAATTTGAAGGGCAAACAAAAACAAAACTTGGAAATAGCGAAGTTACAGGGATTGTTTCAAATATTGTTGGAGGAAATTTAAAATTTTATTTAGAGGATCATCCAAAAGCAGCTGAAAAAATTATTGAAAAAATGGTAATGTCTAAAAGAGCAAGAGAAGCCGCAAAAAAAGCAAGAGAACTTGTACTTAGAAAAAATACGCTGGAAGTTGGGTCATTGCCAGGAAAATTGGCAGACTGCTCTTCAAAAGATCCGTCTGAATCAGAAATTTTTATAGTCGAAGGAAATTCAGCGGGAGGTTCGGCAAAACAAGGAAGAGATAGAAGATTTCAGGCAATATTGCCGCTTCGTGGAAAAATATTAAATGTGGAAAAATCAGGAGTGCATAAGGCTCTGGAAAATGCCGAAATTCGTGCAATGATTACAGCCTTTGGAGCTGGATTTGGCGATGATATGGATATAAAAAAATTAAGATACCATAAAATCGTAATTATGACAGATGCCGATGTTGATGGGGCTCACATCAGAACATTAATGCTGACATTCTTTTACAGACACTTGAGAGAATTAATTAACGAAGGTCATATTTATATTGCACAACCACCTTTATACAAAATTCAAGCTGGAAAAGCAATTAGATATGCCTATTCAGATGATCAGCTAAAGCAAGTGACAAGAGTTTTGGAAAAAGATGGAAGAAAATACACAATTCAACGTTACAAAGGACTGGGAGAAATGAACCCAGAACAACTTTGGGAAACTACCCTTGATCCAGAAGTAAGAACATTGTTAAAAGTGTCGATGGAAGATGCTTCCTATGCCGATAAGATGTTTAATATTCTGATGGGGGATAAAGTTGAGCCAAGAAGAAAATTTATCGAAGATAATGCAAATTATGTAAGAAATCTGGATATATAATTTTTAATTAAAATTGAGAAAAGTTATTTTTATTAATAGATCTTTTTTTCTTTTTTTAAAAGCAAAGGGGAACAGTCACCATCCCCTTTGCAATCCTGACGTTTTTAGTTTGATTATAAAGAGTTAATATAAAAAAGGAAAAACAATTACTAATTAAGATAACTTGTAATAAAAATTTAGGAAATAGCTTAATTGAACATTTTAAAATAGTTCACTTGTTGTAAAGAATGAAGAGAAAAGAGGTGCAGGATGTCAGACGATTTTAGAGATGACGATGAAAGAAAAGAAGAGAAAACAGAAATGGATGAAAATGATGACAGGGAAATAGTTGTGGAAGGGCTTCCTAAGGCTACGGATTTATCAAATGAATCTAATGTTTATATTGAGGATGAGATAAAGGCGGCTTATTTGGATTATTCAATGAGTGTAATTGTTAGCCGTGCGTTGCCTGATGTGCGTGATGGATTAAAGCCTGTGCATAGAAGAATTTTGTTTTCCATGAGTGAGATGGGAATGAGCCATAAGACTCCGTTTAAAAAATCGGCAAGAATTGTTGGGGATGTACTAGGGAAATATCATCCGCATGGGGATTCTTCGGTTTATGGTGCTATGGTTAGAATGGCACAGGATTTTAATATGAGATATGAACTTATTGATGGGCATGGAAACTTTGGTTCGATTGATGGAGATGAAGCTGCGGCAATGCGGTATACAGAAGCTAGAATGGCTAAAATTACTGAAGAGCTGCTTGCGGATATTAATAAGGACACGATTGATTACAGAAAGAACTTTGATGAAAGTCTGGATGAGCCAGCTGTATTGCCTGCAAAACTTCCTAATTTGCTATTAAATGGAGCAAATGGAATTGCAGTCGGAATGGCTACAAATATTCCACCACATAATTTAGGAGAAGTGGCTGATGGAATTACTGCATTAATTGATAATCCTGAAATTTCGGTTGATGAATTGATTACATATATAAAAGGACCAGATTTTCCAACTGGCGGTATAATTAACGGAAAGCAGGGAATTTATGACGCATATAGAACTGGACGTGGAAAAGTTCGAGTTGCAGGACGTGTAGATATTGAAACTTCTAAAACTGGAAGAAAGTCAATTATTATAACTGAATTGCCATATCAAGTGAATAAATCTAGACTTATTGAAAAAATAGCAGATTTGGTAAAGCAGAAGAAAATTACAGGAATATCTGACTTGCGAGATGAAACTGATAGAGATGGTATTAGAATTGTAATTGAGCTGAAAAAAGGTGAGGAAAGTGAATTAATTTTAAACAGTCTTTATAAATTTACTGATTTGCAAAATACATTTGGTGTAATTATGCTTGCACTTGTAAATAATGCACCAAGAATATTGAATTTAAAGCAAGTTTTACAAAAATATTTGGAACATAGATTTGAAGTAATTACAAGAAGAACTGAATTTGAGCTAAAAAAAGCTAAAAATAGGGCTCATATTTTGGAGGGATTCAAAATTGCACTTGATAATATTGAGGAAGTAATCAGAATTATACGTGCTTCTAAAGATGCAAATATTGCACGGGCTGAGTTAATTGCAAAATTTAAATTTTCAGAAATTCAGTCAAAAGCTATTTTGGATATGAGACTACAAAGGCTTACTGGACTTGAAAGAGATAAAATTAATCAGGAATATAATGAACTTATGCTGTTAATTGAAAAACTAACTGGAATTTTATCAGATGATTCAAAAATATATGGTATAATTAAAGAAGAAGTGCTTAAATTAAAAGAAGATTTTGGCGATAGACGTAGAACTGAAATTAGAAATGCAAGAGCTGAAATTAGTATTGAAGATTTAATTAAGGATGAAGAAGTTGTTGTAACACTTACAGAAAAAGGTTATGTAAAACGTATGGCAATTGATACTTACCGTTCACAAAAACGTGGTGGAATCGGTGTAAATGCTACAAATACAATAGAAGATGATGTTGTAAAAGATATGTATATTGCAAAAACGCTTGACACATTACTTGTTTTCACAACAAAAGGAAAAGTATTTAGCATAAAAGTTTATGAAATTCCTGAAACTGGAAAACAAGCCCGTGGAAAACTGATTGGAAATATAATAAGCTTGGACGATGATGAAAAAGTCAGTACAATAATAAAAGTTCGTGAATTTGAAAAAAATAAAAATTTATTTTTTGTAACACGAAATGGAATTGTTAAAAAATCTGAATTAACATTGTTTAATAATATTACGAAAGCTGGAAAACGGGCAATTAAATTAAATGACGATGATGAAGTTATGTTTATTGGACTTACAAGTGGAAGCGGACAAGATGAAATTTTTGCAGCAACTAGAAATGGAATTGCTATCAAATTTTCTGAAAAAGATGTAAGAAGTATGGGAACAGTAGCAGTTGGAGTAAGAGGAATTACATTACGGGATAAAGATAGAGTAGTAGGAGCTGCAATTATTAATTCTGAAATGGATAATAGCAAAACTAGAATACTGACAATTACTGAAGAAGGATATGGAAAACGTACAAAACTTTCTGAATATAGACTTCAGTCAAGAGGTGGAAAAGGGCTTATCAATGCAAAACTTAATGATAAAACTGGAAAAATTGCAGATGTAAAAATTGTAAGAGAAAATGATGAAATTATGCTTATTACTTCAGAAGGTACATTAATTAGAACAAGTATAAATGACATTACTGTACAAAGTCGTTCAGCGACAGGTGTTAGAATAATGAAAGTCAGAAATAATGAAAAGATTGCTTCAGTTGTAAAAATTACAGAAGCTCCTGATTTTACTCAAGAAGATAAATAAAGTAAATAAAGATTATCGCAATAAGGAAGTGATTAAAATGGTACAAAAAAAAGCATTATTTTTAGTTACAGCAGAAAACGAAATACAGTCATTAGTTAATTTTGCAGAAGTTTTTAAGAAAAAGTATGATGTTGATATTGATGCTATTTATATTAAGGATGTCTTAAAATACGAAATTTTTCCTATAAGTATTGAAGGCATGGGATTGAATATCGGAGCAAACTATGCTTTTAAAGAATATAGAGAATTAGAAGAAAAAACTGTAAAAAAAATAAAAGAAAAAATGACAACTGATATTTCAAGTTTTTATACAAAAGATGGAGAAACATCTGAAATCATTTTGGAAGAATTAAAAAAATATGATTTACTAGTGCTTGTAAAAAATGAAAAAGTGACTCCAGTATTGAAAGAAATTTTAAGAAGTATTTTCAAACCGTTAATTATCTTACCAAACATAGAGAATTTTAAACTGGATAATTTAGTGCTTCTTGACGATGGTGCTTATAATGCAAACAAAACACTATTTACTTTTTTCCATATATTTGGTGAGCAGAAAGTGGATGTACTGCGTGTAAATGTTGAAGAAGATGATGAAAATAGTTTAGCTCAAAGATTTGGACAAAACTATAATCTTATTCACAAGCAAGGAGATACATTTAAGACAATTATGAATGAATCTCAAAATTATGATTTAGTTTTAATGGGAGATTTACGATATACAGTAATGGTAGAAAGAATTACTGGTAAACTTGGGGTTAGAATACTCGAAAATCTTCAAAAGCCAATCTTTATTGTTTAAAAATTAAAACAAACTTAGGCCCCTGTGATATTTAGACTGAAAAGTTAAATGACATTTGGGGTTTAAGTGAAAAAGTCTTAACCTTTAAATTCTGTTCTAAAAACGATTTTATCGCATGTAAATATATTTTCAAAATATTATGATAATATACTTAAACTCATTTAAAATTGAATTATTAAAAATTATATAAACTTAGAGTTTGAGTATATTTTTTAAATAGGATTTAGTATAAAATATTTTTTTTAGATTAAGATTAGTCGATAATATTATAATTTCTTATTTTTTTAAATATATTTTTAACATAAAAGGAAATTATAATATAAATAACATTGTTTATAAATTGTTTTAGATTATAATAGATACGGCTTGTCAAAAAAATCTATAATTGAAAATCTACAAATAACAGAGAGAAATTATTATAAAATTAAAGAATATGGTTTAAGTTATTTAAATCACTCTAAGTTAAGTATAATAAAAAAACTTTAAGATCAGATGAAAAAATCATAATTATTTTGCATAATATTTTCAAGATATATAATTTTGTTAGTTTGATTTTTAAGAAAAGTTTAAGTATATAAAGAAATTTTTTCATTAAAGAAAAAATAGTAAGATGGAGAGAGGAGATTTAATGAAAGTATTAATTTGTTCAGATAGTCATACTAGACTTGATTACTTTCAGCAGGTAATGGAGCTAGAAAATCCAGAAATTGTAATTTTTGCAGGAGATCACAGCACCGATGCAATTGATATGTCGTTAGTTTACAGGGATGTACTTTTTGCTATTGTAAAAGGGAATACTGATATAAGTGATTATGAATCAAGAGATACGAGAATATTTGATTTGATGGGTAAAAAAGTTTTTCTTACACATGGACATCTGTATAATGTAAAACAAACACTTCGAGAACTAGAAAAAAAAGCACATTTGGAAAAAGCTGAAATTTGTGTTTTTGGACATACGCATAAAGAATTTTTTGAAGAAAAAGATGGTATAATATTCGTAAATCCAGGAGCATTGCAAGATAAAAAATATATGATATATTATGGTGGAAAAAAATTTGAGCAAAAAACATTAAAATAATATAGACTAGTTTTTATTTTCATTCCAAAATGTTAAAAGACATAACTTTGTGAATTAAATCATAAGCTATGTCTTTTTTTGCTATTTTTTAAATAAAGTCTAGTATAAATAATCCGTCAGAGCATTTTTTTTGTACTGGCAAAACTGTTTGAGCATAGCGAGTTTAAAAATGTCGTAGGTTTTAGGATTTGTGGCAATGAGAAATCCTGCAAAAATAAAAAAGAAAAAACATAGTAATTAGTTGAATGATTGTGAAATAAATGTTATAAAAATTTGTTCCTATTTTTAAAAGGGGTTTTTGAATAAGTTCGAGCATAGTATTAAAATATAACTTTTGATTTATTTTTAAATAATTTACTGTGTTAAATGTAAAAATAATTATTATAAAAAAATACTAAATGTGTTATAATAACCCTGCATACAGAGTTAAGGAGAAGAAATGAAAATTTTAATAATACATACGGCATTTATTGGGGATATAGTTTTATCTACCCCACTTATTCAAAGATTAAAGGACATGTATCCAGAATCAAAGATTGATTATTTGACATTACCATCAAATAAAAGCATAATAAGCAATAATCCTAATTTAAATGAAATAATTCTTTATGATAAAAAGGGAAAAGATAAAGGGTTAAAAGGATTTTTGAGAGTATTAAAAATTTTAAAGGAGAAAAAATATGATTATGCTGTTATACCACATAGATTTATAAGGTCAATATTGCTTGCAAAATTGGCAAAAATTTCTAATATTGCTGGTTTTGATGTAGCAACTGGTTCATTTTTGCTAAATAAAAAAGTTCATTATGATATGAAAAAGCACGAAGTGGAAAGATTGCTTGATTTGGTAGGATACAAAGGTGAAAAAATTCCAATTAGAATTTATCCTGCAAAGGAAAATTTTGTTAAAATTGACAAAATTTTGGCAAATCATGGATATTTTGATAATGAAGGGCAAAAATTAGTATTAGTTGCACCAGGAAGTCAAAGGCCTGAAAAAATGTGGCCTATAGAAAAATATCGCTTGATTATTGAAAAATTGAAAAAAAATAAAAATTGTTTTATCGGGATAACTGGTTCAAAGGTTGAAAAAAAATTGCCTTTAAATTTTGAAAATGATAAAAATGTTATTGATTTTCGTGGAGAAATTAATCTTTTGGAATTTGGAGCATTAATTTCAAAGGCTGATATTGTTGTGGGTAATGACAGTTCTCCAATTCATATTGCAAGTGGATTTGAAAAGCCTTTTGTAATAGGAATTTTTGGACCTGGAAAACGTTCATTGGGATTTTTTCCGTGGAAAGAAAAAAGCAATGTTATTGAGGATAATGAATTTTATGAGAATAATATTGTGAAAATACCACAAAATCAGCATAAATATAGAAAAGATTATTATAGGGGAATACCTGGGATTAGTGTGGAAAGAGTATACAAAGAGATTTTGGCAAGACTAGATGCCTAAAAAATTGAAAAATAACGAAATTTTATACTAAACACCGTTTAAAAAATATAAATTGTATTTTATATTATAGTAAAATATCTTGATTTCTTGCAAAGAAATTCCTAACTATTCTGTTGTTTAAATAGGAAATAGTATTAAAGCTTTAAATAAAAAATATTTAAAAATAAAGTAGATTATTAATACATTTTTTATAAATTATGAAAGGATAAAAAATGAAAGAAAAAACGGGTATAACGATAGTTACTGCTTTTTTTAATATAGGAAGGGGAAAAATAGAAAATGAGGTTTCAAAAAATTTGAAAAGGAGACCGGATGTTTATCTTAGTTATTTTAGTTACTTGGCAGAATTAGATAACGATATGATAATTTTTACAGAAGAAAAATATAAAGAAAAAATACAAAAAATGCGAAAAAATAAAAAAACTAAGATAATTACATTTGATTTAAACAAAAAATTTTCTAAAATAATAAAAAAAATAAGAGAGATACAAGAAAATAGTGAATTTAGAAAAAGAATAAATCCTGATGAAATACATAATTTAGAATACTGGCTTCCAGAATATGTACTGATAAATAATATGAAATCATATTTAATAAAAACAGCAATAATAAAAAAAATGATAAAAACAGAATTAGTAGCTTGGGTAGATTTTGGGTATATTAGAAATAGAGAGATATTAAATAATGTAAAAAAGTGGGAGTATAACTTTGATAAAGAAAAAATACATTTTTTTAATATTTTTACAAAGAGAAAGTTAAATAAAAAGCTAAAGAAAAAAGAAGATGTATACAATTTTATTTTTAATAATGATACAATTATAATAGGCGGAGTAATAGTAGGAGCAACTAGCAAATGGAATGAATTTTATAAAAAATTAAGAAGAGCACAAAATGATTTATTAATAGAAAATATTGTTGATGATGATCAAGGAGTTTATATAAAAACATATTTTGAAAATAAAAAGATGTTTAAATTAAATTATTTAGGTAAGGGAGAATGGTTTTCTTTATTTAAAAAATATGATAAAACATCTAAAATGCAAAAAATAAGGAGATTGGTAGGATTAAAGTGATGACAAAATATAAATTCTATAATTCAAAAATTTATGATTTAAATAAAAAATTATCTCAAAAACCGTATAAATATATATACAAAGAATTAATGCCTAAAAAATTATTTGACAAATTGCAAAAAGAAATTTATTTGTTAAATCAAAAAAGAATAGCTGAAGACTGGAATAAAGTGCTGGACGATTATTTTAAAGGGCAGATAAAGTTTGAAAAATTAAAAAAAAGAAAAGAAATTAATGGGAAAAAAATAATATGGCAATTTTGGGGTCAAGGATGGGATTATGAAAAATTGCCAGAAATAGTGAAAATATCTTATAAAAGTGTTGAAAGATATAAAGGTGAATGTGAAGTAATTAGAGTAGATATGAAAAATATATTTGATTATTTAGAAATTCCAGAAATTTTGATAAAAAAACTTGAAGATGAAAAAATGGGATATGCTCATTTTACAGATATTATAAGACTGGCATTATTAAATTATTATGGTGGAGTATGGTTAGATGCAACTGTAATATTAACGGATTATTTACCTCAAGAATATTTTAATATGGACTATTTTGTATATCAAAGAGATGATTTTTTTAATGAAAAAGAAAAATGGGAAAAAATTGATTCAATATATTTTTCATGGGATAAAAGAAATAAAGTAAGACTTTTGAACAGTATAATTTTTTCAAAGAGAGGAAATAAAATTATAGGAACATTATTAGATATGTTAATTATTTTTTGGAATTATAACGATAAAATACCAAATTATTTTTTCTTCCAAATTTTATATACACAATTAATCGAAAAATATTATAAAAAGGAGCAATGCATAGTAGTTTCTGATACGTTACCACATGAATTATTTATAAAATTGTTTGAAAGGTATGATGAAGAGGAATATAACAATATAAAAAATAAAATAAATATACATAAATTATCATTTAAGATAAATGTGGATAAAGAAAAAAATAGAGGAACGTTTTTAGAAAAATTACAAAAGGAGTATTTGGAGAAATGGAAATAAAACAAGCCGTAAAAAAAACAGGATATTATGTAGCTTTACTATTTGGAATATCATTATTTTTATCTGAAAAGTTTGAAAATAATATATTGCTGCCGTTATTATTGATATTGCTTGTAATAGCTATAGCAGTAGATAAAAAAGACTTTGAAGATAGTTTCTTTGTTAAGGAAAAAATATTTTCTGTGTCAATGTTGCTTCTTGTAGTGACACCCTTTATAATAGCAATGTGTGATGGTGGAATAAAGAGCAGATTGGACAATTATAACTTAAAGTATTTATGTTTTTTCCCTTTAATTTATTTTTTGGATGAGGAAAAGAAAATGTTTAATTTCCTAAAATCCTTATTAACAGGTGGCATGATCGTTTTAGTTTTAGCAATTTTTAATTTTGTGAAAGAATA
Organism: Leptotrichia sp.; assembly: GCF_057270615.1. NCBI lineage: Bacteria > Fusobacteriati > Fusobacteriota > Fusobacteriia > Fusobacteriales > Leptotrichiaceae > Leptotrichia > Leptotrichia sp. The sequence continues at coordinate 18,181 of NZ_DBHIXN010000012.1, read as the reverse complement.
TAAAGATTGGAGCAAACTAGGATCATTAGATAGAGTGACAGCGATTTTAAGAGTACAGGACTTTTCTAATATAATGTGTATAATTTTATTATTTTTGTTATCATTTTTGATTTTTTATAGAGAAAAAAAAGAAAATATGTTAAAAAAGATAAGTTTATTTGTAATGATTCTTTTAGTATTATTTATTGTCCTTGTAGGACGTTCAAAAATGGTTTATGTTAGTCTTTTACCTACAATATTTTATATACTTTTAAAAAAAAGAAAAAAGTATTTGTTAGTATTTTTGGTTCTTTGTGCAGTTGGTTATCCTCTTTTACCTACATCGGTTACAAAAAGAGTTCCATACATAATAAAATATAATGAAGATCCGTCTAGTAAGTTAAGAGTAATATTTTGGGGAGCAGGAATAGAAGAATTAAAAGAAAAGCCAATATACGGATGGAAAGCTCTTGATAGAAAAGAAGCAACGTTAAAGTATTACAAAAAACATGGAACTTTAGAATATGTAAAAACATGGTTTTTGAACGAAAAATTTTATAAATTAACAACACAGCATTATATTGCTACACATAATTCGTATTTGCAATACTTGCTAGATTATGGAATATTAGGCTTTGCATTTTTTATTTTAGTTTTAGTTCAAAATATGGTAATGTTGTTTAAAGTGAAATTTTATAAAAATAAAAAGGATTCTAAATATATAGCTTTTGAAATAGCGACAAAAGCTTCGTTGATAGCTTGGTTAATACAAGGGATGACAGATGATAATTTGAGTAATAAACATATGATAATAACTTTAACAATATTATTTGTATTTAGTTGCTACTTATACAAATGCTGTGAAAAAAAAGAAAAAATTATAAAGTGAGGAACAATATGAAAGTATTGGTATTACATGGTCATTTGAGCATGGGAGGAGAAGAGAGAGTTTTACTAAATGTATTAAAAAATTTGGTTGAATTAAATTATGATGTTGATTTGCTTATAACTTGGAATCATAGGGAAAATAATTTATTTGAAAATGAAATTCCTGAAAAGGTAAATTATGAATTTTTATTTGAGAATTATGATGGAAAAAGTAAAATTATTAAAGAAATTTTTAGATTACGAGCAAAGTCAAGCTATTTAAAAAAAGTGGAAAAGATAGTAAAAGAAAGAAAGTATGACATTGTTATAGATTATTCTTCAAATTTACTTAAATATAAAGATCTTGATATAAAAGTGCCTGTATTTGCATGGATTCATTTTTCACTTACTTTTGGAGAAAAATTAAGCGGAGAAAAAGTAGAAAAATATAAAAAACAATATAAAAAATATGATAAAATACTAGCAATATGTGATACAATGAAAGATGAATTTGTAGAAATTCTAGGAATGGATAAAAACAAAGTGGAATTGGTATACAATCCAATAAATCTTGAAATAATTAAGAAAAAATCAGAAAATATAAATCTTAAATATAAAAATTATTTAAATGACGATTATTTTTTGCAAGTATCACGCTTAACACAGCAAAAACAGCCTGAACATCTAGTTGACATTTATTATAAATTAAAGCAGCGAGGAATAAAAGAAAAACTTTATTTTATTGGAGATGGTGAAAAAGTAGAATTAATTAAGCAGCAAATAAAAAAATATAAACTAGAAAATGATGTGATTTTATTAGGACAAATTGAAAATCCGTATCCATTTTTTAAAAATGCAAAATTATTTGTACATACTGCTAAGTACGAAGGATTACCAACAGTATTGCTAGAAAGTCTTGCTTTTGGAACACCTGTTGTATCTTATGATTGTCCCACAGGTCCAAAAGATATACTAGGAAAAAATAGTGAATATGGAGAATTGATACCATTAAACAATAAAGATGAATTTGTAGAAAAAGTTTATGAATTAATGAATAATGATAAAAAATACGAAAATTATAAAAAAATGTCTCTGATTCGAGCTAATGACTTTTCAATGGAAAGTAATAAAATAAAATTGAAAGAATTAATAGAAAATATATAGTTAATCTAATAAAATTGAAGTAAGAATATGTAAAAATTAATGGATTGGCTATAAATACAGCCTAACTTTTTATTCTTGCTTTGAGATAGAATTATTATAAGTTAAAAAATAAGATGAATAGCTATTTTATACTATTTACCGTATAAAATAATGGATTGAGACTTTATTGTTAGGAAATAAATAAAATATAAAATCTGTTTTTTAAATAGGAATTAGCATAAAATAGCATAAAGAAAGGTTATATATGAGTATAGTAAATAGAATAAAATCCAAAATAATGATATGGCTATTTGGTACTAAAAAAAAGTATAAGCATGTTAATTTGAAAAATATAAAATCTATACTTTTAAATCCTAAAGATTCTATTGGTGATACTTTAATAGCTTTTTGCTATGCAAGGCAATTAAAAAAAATGTATTCTGATATTAAATTGGGAATAGTGGTAACGGATAGAAATATAAAATTTGCTGAATTATGCAATGAAAATGAAAAAATAATAGATACTGTTGTAAAATGGGATGATGTGTTTAAAAATCATAAAAAGTGGGATGTACTATTAGATTTTTTGAGCAAAGAAAATACAAAACGGATGATTTGGAAAAAAGTATTAAGCCCTAAAATTACAATGATTTTTGGAGAAAGAGATGAAAAGCATTATTATAATAAAAAAAATTTAAAAAATTATGATTTTGATTGTACTCCGCCTGTTGAAACACATATTATAGATTATTTGGTAAATTCTGAGTTTTCTAAATACTTTGAAATAGAAAAACAAAAGCCACATATTGAACTTTTGGAAAAAGATATTATTAAAATGGAAAAATTTTGGAAATCTGATTCTGAAAAAACAAATGAAAAAACTCAAAAAGTAAAAATTTTACTTGTTCCACAAGGAAGCGACAGAGAAATGAAACCTGAAGAAGTAGCTGAATTATTAAATAATATCGAAAATGAGAAGATGAAAAATGTAAAAATTATTATGGGGAAAACTGCTGGAAGTGAGGAATATTATAAAAAGTTGATAAGTAAAATAAACAAGGATTTGAATGTTTTGCTGTCTAGAGAATTTAACATCAAAGACTTTGTTTTATTTGCAGCTACAGCTGACTTGGTAATTGGAGTTGATGGTGGGTCAATTCATATAGCTACTTCACTTAATAAGCCATTACTGAGCTTTTATGCAAATGATAAATATAACTTATGCAGATGGTCGCCTAAAACAACTGCCGATAGTTTGCAGGTAATTTCAAAAGTTCAAGGAAGTCATGAAAAGACTTATGATTTTTCATTGTCAGAGCCGATAAAATGGCTAAATGAGGAGATAGAAAAAATAGAAAAAGCAAAAGAAAAAGAAAACTAATAGGATTATACGTTATCCTTGAATTAACGTAAATAATTGTATTTTCATAAGGAATAAAAATATAATGATCAAAATAAACTGGAAATTTTATAGACCATACAGGGATAGATTAGTTGATAAAAAAAATGAAATATTAAGTAAAATATTCGATAAAAAGAAAAAAGATGTTGAAATGGATCTTTCTAAAATAAAAAGAATTTTATTTTTAAGAACAGATGGAAAAATAGGAGATTATATAATAAGTTCGTTTATTTTTAGAGAAATAAAAAAATATTATTCCAATATAAAAATTGATGTTGTTTCTGACAAATCTTTAGAAAATTTATTAAAACTAAATGAGAATATAGATGAATATTATACGTTTAACAGGAAGAAGATTTTTGAATGGAGAAAAATTTCACGAATATTGAAAAAAAATAATTACGATGTTTTGCTTGATTCAACAGAAGGCTTGAAATATAAGCAGGTTTATCTTATAAATAGGGTAAATGCCAAAGTTAATGTTGGATATAATAAAGATGGCTATAAAATATATAATAAAAATGTAAAACAGAATAACACTTTAAAAATGATTGAAATTTATAAGAAAATGATGAAAAAAGTGAACATTGAAATAGAAAATACAAATTATGATGTTCCAGTTTCAAAAGATTCTGAAAGAAATGTACAGAAATTTTTAGACGAGAATAATACTAATGAAAAAATAATTGCATTGAATTTTTTTGGAGCTTCTAAGGGGAGAAAAATAAACGAGGAAATTGCTCTCATTATAATAAAAAAGCTAAATGAAATGTATAAAGATTATAAAATTATAATATTGGATTCTCCAAATGACAGGGAAACAATTTACAATATACTTAAAAAGACAGATAATAAAAATATTTTATTTTTTGAAGAGTCCAAAACGGTTCTTGATTCAATATCTATAATAAAGCGAAGTGATTTGGTAGTGTCATTAGATACTGCAATTTTACATATTGCTGAAGGATTAAATAAAAAAATAATGGCTTTTTATGGACCAAAACTTAATAAAAATAAATGGCGGATAAGAGAAGAAGGAAATATACTGATTGACTATACTGAAAGCGGTATTAACAGTGTGGATTTTGAAAAAGTATTTGATAAATTAAATTATAAAAATATATAGGCGATTGCAAAAGTAAAATGAATGAAAAGCAGTATTTATAATCACAAGGGATTAAGATCCATTGTCAGAGAGTGGAGAAAAAGTAGGAAAGTCAAGCATTAAAAAATATTGTGTTTATTGAAATTTTTATACTTTTACAAATGGCTATAAAACATGAAATAGGAGAAAGGTTTATGAAACTATCTGTAGGAATAATAACTTTTAATGAGGAAAACAGAATTGGACAGACTTTAGATTCTGTAAGAGAAATTGCTGATGAAATAATAATCGTTGATAGTGAAAGTACAGACAGGACTGTGGAAATTGCACTTTCAAAAGGAGCAAAGGTTTTTGTGGAAAAATGGAAAGGATATGGTCCACAAAAAAATTCTGTCTTGGAAAAATGTAAAGGCAAGTGGATTTTGTTAATAGATGCTGATGAAGTAGTATCACCACAGTTAAATGAAAAAATAAAAACAATTATAAATGATGAAAATTCGTTAGACGATGTCTATAAAATAAAACTAAGGAATATTGCATTTAAAAGAGAAATAAAATTTGGTGGATGGGATGATTATGTAATAAGGTTGTGGAAAAATGGAAAAGTAAAAATAAGCAGCCGTGAAGTACATGAACAATATCAGACTGACAGCAAAATAAAGAAGATAAAAGAAATGATAATACATTATACATATGACAGCATAGAGGAATTTCTTGAAAAATTAAATAGATATACTTCACAAAGTGCTAAAGAATATATAAAAAAAGGAAAAAATCCGAGTTTTATAAAAATATATTCAAAAATGATATTTAGATTTTTTAGAATGTATATTTTGCAGCTTGGATTTATGGACGGTTATGAAGGTTATTTACTTGCTAAATATAGTTCTGTTTACACAATGACAAAATATACAAAATTACGTGAAGAATATTACAATAATTTGGGAAATGACACCTCTCTTGTTATTACTACATATAATTGGCCAAAAGCTTTGGAAATATGCTTAAATAGTGCATTAGAACAAACTGTTGCTCCAAAGGAAATAATAATTGCTGATGATGGCTCAAAGCAGGAAACAATAGATCTTGTAAAAAGATTTCAGAAAAGTTATCCCAAAAGCAATATTATTCACTCGTGGCAGGAAGATAAGGGATTTCGGGCTGGCATGTCAAGAAACAGGGCGATAAGCAAGGCAACTGGGAATTATATAATAATAGTAGACGGTGATCTAATATTAAACAGGCATTTTGTTGAAGATCATATAAAAAATATGAAAAAAGGATGCTTTATTCAAGGATCAAGAGTAATAACTTCATCAGTTGCAGCTAAAAAGATAATGGAAGGGAAAAAAATAAATATTTTTAGCAAAGGTGTAAAAAACAATATAAATATAATAAGAAATAAAATTCTTTCAAAAATTTTTACAAAAGTCGATAGAAATCTACGTGGAATAAGATCTTGTAATATGTCCTTTTTCAAAGAAGATTTAATTAAAGTAAATGGATTTGAAGAGGAAATTGAAGGATGGGGAAGAGAGGATAGCGAACTTGCTGTAAGACTATTTAATATTGGATGTAAAAAGAAAAAACTCAAATTTGAGGCAGTAGCGTGTCATTTGTATCATAAGGAAAATGATAGAAGCAGGTTGAAAAAAAATGATGAATATTTGGAGGAGGCTATAAAAAGCAGAAAAACAATGGCTAAGAAGGGGCTTGATAGATATGAAGGAAGTAACGTTAGTAATAACTAGCTGTGGAAGGTTCGATTTGCTGGAGGAAACGCTTGACAGTTTTTTTGAATATAATACTTATCCGATTAAGAAAATAATAATAACAGAAGACAGTACTGAAGGGAAAAAATTGGAAAAGCTAATTTCAAAATATGATAATAAAAAGCAGAATTTTAGACTCATAGTAAATGAAACACGGCTAGGACAGCTAAAATCAATTGACAAGGCTTATAGTGAAATTGATACTGAATATATTTTTCATTGTGAAGATGACTGGAAATTTCTAAAAAAGGGATTTATTGAAAAATCAATGGAATTGATGGAGGAAGATGAAAAAATCTTGGTTGTTGGACTTCGTTCAAAAAGTGATTTTAAGGAAGATTTTTTTTGTGATGAAGATTATGTTTCAAAAAAAGGGGAGCATTACTACAACGTAAAGGGAGAAATATTTACTTATAATCCAGCTTTGAGAAGAAAAAAGGATATGGATTTATTTGGACTTCACGAAAAATTGGAAAATCAGCGATATGAGGAAGTTTTGTCGGATTTTTATAAGGAACGTGGGTTTAAAACAGTATTTTTTAAAGAGCCTTATGTAACTCATATTGGAAATAAAAGGCATGTGCATTTTAGTAAAAATCGTAAAAATACAGTATTAAATTTTAAAATTGATAGATTAATCAAAAAAATAAGAGCAAAAATTTTAAAACTAAGAGGTAAATTATAATTTTGAAAGAAGGGAAAAATGATATATTTATTTTTAATAATAATCTTGCTATTTTTAGCATTTATCGTATATAATAAAACTAGGAAAAATTTTGTTTTGTGCCTTATGTATCACAGTGTTGATAGTCAAAAAGATAAAGGCGGAATTTTTGTGGATGAATTTGAAGAACACATAAAATGGATAAAGGATAAGAAGACTTTTAAAATGGAAGAACTAAGAAATTTAGATTATAAGTTGCCAAAAAATTCGATACTTATAACTTTCGATGACGGATATAAAAATAATTATACTTTAGCTTTTCCAATTTTAAAAAAATATAATATGAAAGCTACAATATTTTTGAATACAAAGTTTATTGCAAAAGATGAGGCCTACTTAAACTGGGATGAAATTAGGGAAATGTATGAAAGCGGATTAGTTGATTTTCAGCTTCATACGCATTCGCATCAGTTGACAATAAAAAGTATTGATGTTCTGGATTTTTATGATGAGAAAAGTTCACCGTATTTTAAAAGAGAAAGCTATAGTTTGTTTTTTGATGGAAATTATGATGCAAAAAATGATGCAGAAAAGTTAAATGGATTTCCTGTGTTTAAATTACGAAGTAAAATTTCAATTCCTGGATACAAGCCTAAAAAAGATTTTGTAGAAAAATATAAAAATATTGTAGAACTTCAAGAGGACAATATGTCTGAAAAAGAGAAAAAAGAATTTTTGAATAAATTATTTAAAAAAAGAAAAGATGAATTTTTTGATAAAATTAGTGAAGAACAATTTAGAAAAACTGTTGAATTTGAAATTTTAGAAAATAAAAAAATTATTAGTGAAAAGTTGGGAAAAACTCCAGATTGTCTAGCTTATCCTTGGGGACACCGATATAAAGGGAATAGAAATGATATAAAAAAATTGGGAGTGGATGTTTTTATAACAACTAGAAAGGGTGTAAATTCCTTAAAGCTTGATAAAAATTGGATTTATCGTTTGAGTGGAGATGACTTTGAAAGTTTTGATGAGTTTAAGAAGGAATTAAATGATGGATCTACAGTAATTTATAGAAAAATATTCAAATAAAATACTTTTTCAAATATTTGATCTAGAAATATATTTTGATACAGTTATTATAATTTATTCTACTGCTGCGTAGAATGTTAAAAATGCTAGAAAAATAGATTTTTTGGGACAAAAGTGCACTCAAAACTACTTGCTCAATTTGGAAACATGGAAAAATAAGAAATACAAAAAATAAAATTGAAAGGTAAATTTATGAAAAAGATAAAATTAGATTTTGGAGAAATTTTAAAATTAAAAAAATACATAAAAAAATATTACGTATTAATAATACTTAATATTTTACTTGCAACAATGTCTTCGCTTGTTTCTTCAGCTCCAATAGCACTAATAAAAAGATTGTTTGACCAAGGAATTACAGGTAAAAATGAAAAAGACATACTGTATGCGGCAGGAGCTATGATAATGCTTGCGGTAATTGGTGCAGTGCTTATGTATTGGAATACAATTTTTTCAACAGTCATTTCATCTTCTATTTATAAAGACATAGTTACTGATATTTATAATAAAATACAGACTTTGGATATGGAATATTTTTCAGGAAGAAAAATAGGTGATATGATGACACGTATAATGACAGATCCTAGCAATATAAATTCAATTATATTAGAAATTTTTAATATGATACCTGAAATAATAAAGCTGGTAGTTTGTCTTGGAATAGCATTTTATATAGATTTTGATTTAACTTTGGGAGTTATGATTGTCACTCCGATTCTTATAACTACAGTAAGAAAATATGCAAAAAGATTAAAACGTTCAGGAAAGCAAAGGCAAGAAGCGTTAGATAGCCTTAATTCCAAATTGCAGGAAACATTATCTGGAATTAGAATTATAAGGGCATTTGCTACAGAAAAATATGAAATAAATGATTTTAAAAAGAAAAATATCAATTTAAAGAAAATTGCTGTAAAATCTGCTAAATATAATGCAAAGGCTAATTCAGTTATGGAAGCTATGAATTATATAATTATAGCTTTGTTATTGATGTTTAGCGGTTATCGAGTTTTGAGAGCAAAGAATTTCACACCTGGAGATTTTATCACGATAGTAGGTGCAATCTCATCAATGTATACGCCTGCAAGACGTGCAATGACAAGGTTTAACTCTATAAGTGTAAATATGTCTTCTATTACAAGAGTTGCTGAAATTCTAGAAGAAATGCCGTCTATTGTAAATAGTGAAAATTGTATAAAATTTGAAAACTTTATGAGTGATATAACTTTTGAAAACGTCGATTTTAAATATAAGGATAGTTCTGAAAAAATATTGAAGGATATTAATTTAGATGTTAAAAAAGGTGAAACAATTGCCTTTGTTGGAAATTCAGGTGGAGGGAAATCGACACTTGTAAATTTGATACCAAGGTTTTTTGATGTATCAAGCGGATCGTTAAAAATTGATGGAATTGATATTAGAGATTATGAAATAAAGAGTTTACGTAAAGCAATAGGAATTGTGCCACAAGAAACATTTTTATTTTCTGGAACAATACTTAGCAATATAAAATATAGTCGCCGTGACGCAACTTTTGAAGAAATTGTGGAAGCAGCAAAACAGGCAAATGCACACGAATTTATTGAAAACTTGTCAGATGGTTATAATACAGAAATTGGTGAACGTGGTATAAAATTATCTGGTGGACAAAAACAACGTATTGCGATAGCACGTGCAATCTTAGAAAATCCTCAAATATTAATTTTAGATGAAGCAACTTCTGCCCTTGATAATGAGTCTGAAAAATTGGTTCAGGACGCCCTTGAAAAACTTATGGAAGGAAAAACAACATTTGTTATCGCCCATAGGTTGACAACAATCGAAAATAGTAATAAAATAGTAGTGATACAAAAAGGTGAAATAAAAGAAGTTGGAAATCATAATGAACTGTTAAATAAAAATGGAATTTACAAAGCATTATATAATAAAAATTTCGATTTTAACAAAGTTTAATAAGAAGTTTTTAACTTCTTTAGGTTAAGAGCTAAGGAAAATAAAAATTTAAAAATACTATATTTATTAAAATTTTTAAACTTTTATAAATGAATAAAATATTTATTAAGATAAGGAGATAAAGATATGAAACAGATAAAAGGAATTTTTCTATTTTTAATGTCAGTTGTGCTAGTAGCATTTGGAAGTCAGGATTCAAAAAATTCAAAAAGTTTGGTAAAAAAATTAGGAGATGAGACAAAGGAAGTTGGAAAAAGTATAGCTGATAAAAAAAGTAAGGCTGTAAAAACAGAAAACAAAAAAACAGCACCAAAATCAGTACAACAGCCAGTACAACAGCCTGCTCCTGTAGCAGCACCAAATACACAGCAGCAACCACCACAACAAAATGTTGCAGCACCAAAAACCGATACAAATGTAGCTCCAAACAATGCAGCTAATCCAGAAACTGCACTTGATGCAAATAATAAGACTGGTAAAAAAGGAAGTAAAAAGACTAAAAAAGGTAGTAAACATAGCTTTTATAAAGAGCCAAGACATAGCCGTTTAAAAAATAGTTCAGCTGCATCATCACATGGATCATCAAAAGCTAAATCTCAAGATTCTTCTTCAAAAGTATCTGGAGGAGGAAATAATAGTGGAAGCAGTAGTTCTGGAGGAACTTCAACAGGTGGAGGAGATTCAAGTTCTTCAGAATAAGAATAAAATTTATGGATAATATTGTATTTATTAAAATAAATATTATAAAGCATAAGTTTAGATTTATTTTTGAAATAAGAAAATTTAGATTATCGAATATTTTTAGAGAGTAGAAAATTATAGTAAAACTGATTTAAAACCGAATTTAAAAGCTATGACTATTTTACTCAAACCCTAAGCTTATATAATTTTAAATTAAAAAAAGCAAACTGTGAAAAGAAAGGTAGTGAAATTTTAATATGTTTAGAAGTAAGAAAAGAGAATTGCAAGAAAATATAGCAAAAACAAATGTAGATATTATAATATCCTTGCTTCCGATGCTGATTGCTGCATTTTTAGTTTATCAGGTAGCACCTATTTTAGTAATATTATCGGCAGTTATTGCATCAGAATTAGCAGAAATAATATTTTCATTATTAATACAAAGAAAAAAAGATACTTTGAAAGATTTTTCAGGAATAGTAATAGGAGCTTTAACAGGATTTTCACTTGCTCCGTTTACACCGATTTATGTGGCAGCATTTGCAGGGGCAATGGCAACATTATTTGGAAAAATTATATATGGAGGAACAGAAAAGAAAATATTTAATCCAGTAATTTTAGGGAAACTGTTTGTGCTGACATTTTTTCCAGCTGTACTTTCTGCAAATTCTGCAGCGTGGGCTAATCCAGAAGTTTTAAATATTTCTGAAAGCATCTCAGGATTGCCGTCTTTAATTTTGACGGATAGGGGAATAATCGCAGAACTTTCGATAATTGCAATGGTTTTGGGAGCTATATATCTGATTTTTAGATCTAAGATAACGTGGCATATACCTGTATCATTTTTTGTTACTATTTTCTTTGGGTATTATATTGCTTCAAGTCAAAATATTAATGTTACTACTTCACTTGGAGAAGTGATTTTTATGGGAATTTTCGTGTTGACAGATATTTTTACTACTCCACAGCATGGTTTTGGAAAAGTATTTTTTGGGTTTCTTGCTGGACTTTCAACAATCATATTCTGGTTTATGGGAATTCAGGCAGAAGCAATTGTTTATTCTGTATTAATATTGAATCCTTTCACAAAGCCGATAAATACCATTTACAAACCAAATGTATTCGGAGTTGAAACAGTTTCGTTTGCTGAAATAATACAAGGAATTGGTCTTGCAATTATAATAGTATTACTTGTTTTTGTTATTTCGTATTTGCATACTTTGGGATTTGTACCATATATTGTTTATATTTACATAGTTTATGGAATATGGCGATTATACAATAATAGATAAAAATAGAAAGGCTTGTTATGAACTTTAATTTAAGTTTTTTAAATAAATTAAAAAATATAAAAAAAGACATTTTACAATCTGAAAATAATTTTTACCGCGGTGCAATTCCGTGGTTTTTATTATGTTCAGAAAAAAAGAAAATAATTTATATTTCTGCATCAAATAGAAATCTTGAAAATTATTATGCAATGCTCGAGAATTATTATGAAATGTCTGAAAAGCAAAAGAATATTTTAGAAAAAAAATTTGAAATTGGTAAAAATGATACAACAAATAAAAAAACAATTGATATTTTTGAAAATATTTTTCAAAATAAAGAAGATATTACAGGAATAAATATAAGATTGTTGGATATTTTAAAAAATCAAGAGCAATTTATTTTATTTGTAAATCTTCAAATTACTTTGGATATATTTTTTGAAAAAGTTAAGTTTTTTTCTTTTGAAACTGGAAAGGAATATAGTTTTTCACAAATTGTGGAATTTCTTGTGGAAAATGGATATGAAAATTCATATTTGATTGAGAAAAAGGGGCAATACAGCAGACGTGGCGATATTCTTGATATTTTTCCACCAGATTTGGAAAATCCTGTTAGATTGGAGTTTTTTGGAGATGAACTGGAAAGCATAAGAGTTTTTGACATTGATAGTCAGATTTCTGTGGAAAAGATAAAAGAAATAAAGATTTTTGGGAATTTGCTTTCTGGAAATAATTATGAGCTGATTGAACTAATTGATGAATTAAGGGCTGAAGATGTAACTATTGTTATTGAAAATGAAAAACTTTTGGATTATAAAATTGAAGAATTTATTTTGCTAGATAGAAGTCGTGAAGAAATTTATCGAAAAAGGTATGAAAATCTAAAGAAAGAAAGCATTTATGTGAATACCAAAAATTTCTCGCAGGAGCAAATTGAAACTTTTAAGGATAAAAATAGGCTGGAAAAATTGTCGAAAATTGAGAATGTTTATATTTTTACAAATAATTATGAAATGAAATTAGCTGAGTACGGAAAAATTTTAAATGAAAAGGAAAATAATCTAGAAATTGAAAAATATGAGTTATTTGAAGGTTTTATCTTTAATGATAATTTGGGGAATAAAAATAGCGAAAATAGTTTTCTTGTGCTTACAGATAGAGAGCTTGACGGATATATTTACGAACGGAAGAAAAAAACAAATAAAGCTATAAAATATAAAAAAGTTAATCAAATAGTTGAAGGGGATTATGTAATTCATGTTCAATATGGTGTTGGAATTTATAAAGGGATTCAGACAATGGATGAACGTGATTATTTGAAAATCAAGTATGCTGATGAAGATATTTTGTATATTCCTGTGGAAAAACTGGATAGGCTTGAAAAATATGTATCAAATGATGTAGAGCCACAGTTATTTAGGTTAGGGACACGTGGATTTAAGCGAAAAAGAAAAAAAATTGAGGAAGATATTCAAAAATTTGCAGCAGAACTTATTAAAATACAGGCAAGACGGCAAAGCCAGAATGGTTTTGTATACCAAAAGGATACTGTATGGCAGGAGGAATTTGAGGAAAATTTTCCGTATGAGGAAACAGAAGATCAGAAAAATGCAATAAATGATGTAAAAAAAGATATGGAAAGCCCACAAATAATGGACAGAATTGTTTGTGGAGATGTTGGATATGGAAAAACAGAAGTTGCAATGAGAGCCGCATTTAAAGCAATTGACAATGGAAAGCAAGTGGTTATGGTGGCTCCGACTACAGTACTTGCAGAACAGCATTTTGAACGGTTTAAAAGAAGATTTGAAAATTATCCGATTACAATTGAAAATTTATCACGGCTTACGAAAAGCAAGTCAAAGAACATTTTAAAAAATCTGAAAAGTGGAATTATAGATTTAGTTATTGGAACTCATAGACTTTTAAGCGATGATGTGCAGTTTAATAATCTGGGACTTTTAATTATTGATGAAGAGCAGAAATTTGGTGTAAAAGCTAAGGAAAAATTAAAATCCCGAAGAGAAAAACTGGATGTATTGACATTAACTGCAACTCCGATTCCACGCACCTTAAATCTTGCATTGCTTGGAATTCGTGAAATTTCTATAATTGATACTCCACCAACAAATAGACTTCCCATTATAACAAAAGTTTTAGATTGGGATGAAGAAACAATAAAAATGGCAATTTTGCGTGAATTATCACGTGATGGGCAAGTTTTTTATATTTATAATGATGTGAAAAATATGAAGGAAAAATTGAAGGAACTAAAAGGAATGCTCCCTGAGTTTGTAAAAATCGAATTTATAAATGGACAATTACCGCCAAAAGAAATTAAGGACAAGCTGTTACGTTTTGAAAATGGTCAATTTGACATTCTAATTGCTTCAACAATTATTGAAAATGGGATTGATGTGGGAAATGCCAATACAATTTTGATTGAAAATTTTACTGGTTTAGGATTATCTCAGGTGTATCAGCTAAAAGGGCGTGTGGGACGTAGCAATAGACAAGGATACTGTTATCTATTAAAAACGAGAAATATTACAAAACAAGGGCGGCAAAAGGAAGAAAGTATGCTAAAAGTCGAAGGGATAAAATCAGGTGGATTTCAAATTTCAATGGAAGATTTGAAAATACGTGGTGCTGGAGAGATTTTGGGTGATAAGCAGCATGGAACAATCGAAACTTTTGGGTATGACTTGTATATAAAAATGTTAAACGAAGAAATTCGCAAGCAAAAGGGCGAGTTTGTCAAAAAAATTGAAAATGTAGAAATTATTTTGGATGAAAGAGGATTTATTCCTGAAACATATATTGAAAGAGATGAAAGATTAAATATTTATAAGCGATTTGCAATGTTGGAAACAAATGATGAATTAATTGAACTGCTTGATGAAGTAAGGGATAGGTTTGGGAAAATTCCAGAGCAGATGGAAAAATTTGTTTTGAGTATTAAGTTAAAATTATTTGCTGAAAAATATAAAATTCAAAGAATTCTTGAAACAAGAAATCATTTTGAACTATATTTTTTAGAAAATGCACAAGAAGAGCGAGCAGAATTAAGTGAAAAAATTGAAATGAAAAAAGTCGTGAAAATTATTAATTCAGCAGTTTTAACAGGAAAAAATAAAAAAGAAGATGTCGTTGATAATTTTGTTATAATGAAAGTTAAGAAAAATGAATTTATAAAAAATCTATAAAAAATATCGCATTGAAAAAAACAAAATATTAATATATAATGGATTGTGGAAATATACTTAAAATCGAAAGGAGAATGTAATTTTAAAATAAAAAAAAATTACATAATTATATATAATGAGAAATTATGATGTAATTGTAGTTGGTGCTGGGCATGCGGGAAATGAAGCGGCTTTGGCATCAGCAAGATTAGGATTGAAAACAGCAATTTTTACGATAACGCTTGATAATATAGGAGTTATGTCTTGTAATCCATCAGTTGGAGGGCCTGCAAAAAGTCATCTAGCTAAAGAAGTTGATGCTTTAGGTGGAGAAATTGGACGAAATATGGACAAAAGTTTTGTGCAGATGAGAATTTTAAATACAAAGAAAGGACCGGCAGTTCGTTCGTTGAGAGCTCAGGCAGATAGAAAAATTTATGCAAGAGAGATGAAAAAAACAATAGAACATCAGGAAAATCTTGATACTGTACAGGATATTGTTACGGAATTGATTGTTGATGAAATTGAAATTGTTGAAAATGGTTCTAAAAAAATGGAAAAAGTTGTAAAGGGAATAAAAACTAAAACTGGAATGGAATTTTTGGCAAAAGCAGTTATACTTGCAACAGGGACATTTTTGAGAGGGCTTTTGTATATTGGAGATAAACGTGTAAAAGGCGGAAGAATGGGAGAATTATCTGCTGATGATTTGACAAGTTCGCTAAAATCATTAGGATTAAAAATAGGAAGATTTAAAACAGGAACTCCGCCAAGACTTGACATTAGAACGTTAAATCTTGAAAAACTTGAAGAGCAGCCTGGAATAACAGGAGTACCATTAAAATTTTCAATGAGAACACTAAATAACGAAATTTTGGAAAAGCCCCAATTATCTTGCTATTTAACAAGAACAAATGAAACAACACATAAAATAATACTTGATAATTTAGACAAGGCTCCAATGTATAACGGAAGCATAAGCAGCACAGGACCAAGATACTGCCCGTCAATTGAAGACAAAGTAGTAAAATTCAACGACAAGGACAGTCATCATTTATTTTTAGAGCCAGAAGGCTTTGAAACAGCGGAAGTTTACATAAGCGGACTTTCTACAAGCTATCCTGCCAGTTTGCAGCAAAAAATTGTAAATACAATTAATGGACTTGAAAATGCCCATATAATGCGATATGGATATGCTGTGGAATATGATATTGTAGATCCAAGCGAGCTGGATTACACACTTGAAACAAGAAAAGTAAAAGGACTTTATCTGGCTGGGCAAGTAAATGGTACAAGCGGCTATGAAGAAGCAGCTGCACAAGGGATTATTGCTGGAATTAATGCGGCTCTTAAAATAAAAGGAGAAGAACCGTTTATTTTGGATAGAGAAAGCTCGTATATCGGAACAATGATAGATGATTTGATAAATAAAGAATTGTTCGAGCCATATAGAATGTTTACCGCAAGATCTGAATACCGTCTTATTTTACGTGAAGACAATGCTGACATCAGACTTTCTGAAAAGGCTTATAAAATCGGACTTCTGGATAAAAAATATTATGACATTGTGGAAGAAAAGAAAAAAAATGTAAAGGAAACTATAGAAAAACTGGAAAATATAAAATTAGGAACTAGTAACGAAAGACTTGTAGAAATTCTTGACAAATATAATGAAAGTCTAAAGAGCGGAACTACCTTAAAAGAAATTTTGCGTCGTCCAAAGGTGACATATCAAGATATAAAGTATATTGCTGAAATTATTGAAAATGCACCAAATTTAAGCTTTGATGCCGAAACTGAATATCAAATTGAAGTTCAGACAAAATATGAAGGCTATATCGCCAAAGCAATGCAAATTATGGAAAAACAGCATAAACTTGATGACAAAAAAATTCCTAAAGATTTTGATTATGAAAAAATGAAGGGAATTACAAGAGAAGCAAAACAACGTTTAAACGAAAATCGTCCGTATAACGTCGGGCAAGCATCTAGAATGTCTGGAGTGACTCCAGCAGATATTTCAGTATTATTAATGTATTTGGATGGAGTTTTGAAATAAAATAATATTTATTTTTACTAAAAATAGAAATTAGGAGAAAAAAATTGGAAAATATAAACGAAAATATTGATTTAAAAAAATATTTTTTGAATTTACTTGAAAAATCAGAAATTAAAGTAGAAAATAAAAAAATTGAAAAAATGTTAGAGTTTTTAGAACTTTTATATAAAAAAAATCAAGTTATGAATTTAACAGCAATTAGAGATAAAAAAGGAATGTTGGAAAAACATTTCGTAGATTCGTTATTTTTAACAAAAGTTATAAATGATACTGAAAAATCATTTATTGATGTTGGAACAGGTGCTGGATTTCCAGGGCTTGTACTTGCCATTTACTATCCAGAAAGAAACTTTTTATTAGTTGATTCAGTTAGAAAAAAAATAGACTTTATAAATGAAGTAATAAAAGAATTAAAATTAAAAAACGTAAATACAAGTTTTGAACGTTCTGAAGAATTAATAAAAAATAATCGTGAAATTTATGATGTTGCACTTTGCCGAGGAGTGGCTAATCTAAGAATAATTTTAGAATATATGATTCCGTTTATAAAAGTAAATGGCCGTTTCTTGCCACAAAAATTAAATTTAAACGAAATAGAAGAATCTAAAAAAGCTTTAGAAATTCTAAATGCAAAAATAAATAATATTTTTGAATTTAAATTACCAGAAAATGAAGACAAGAGAATAATACTAGAAATTTTAAAATTAAAAAAAACAGATAAAAAATATCCAAGAAAAACAGGTATACCAGCAAAAAAACCATTATAAAGAGAGTGTCTATAATTTTATCAATATTTCATCTGTTGGATAAAATAATTTTATACTTTTTTCTATGTTTGTAAGAGGAAAAATATAACTTCATGTTCATACTTTCAAACTCTGTTAAACTGAGAAGTTTTGATCTGTTAACCAAAGTTATTAACTTAAAGTTTTTTTTTGACAATATTTTTAAATAATTTAGGATATTTTAGAACATCATTTTTGCTATGTTTTCTTATATATATTTTGTTAGTTG
>NZ_DBHIXN010000011.1:0-52191 GCF_057270615.1 Leptotrichia sp. | reverse complement strand
CCCTTGAACTGCCTCATAAACTTTATTTACAGTTCCTGTTCCAAAGATAATTTGAAACTGTCCTGAATTAAACATTGTTCCTTTTACTTTTTCAATGTTGTCGACTTTATCTTTGTCAATTTTATCCTTGTCAACAACCATAATTCTAAGTCTTGTTGCACAGTGAGCAAATGAACTTATGTTTTCTTTTCCTCCAATAGCTTCTACTACTTCTCTAGCTATTTCCTCATAACTTTTCGCCATATACATCTCCTTTACTATAATTTTTTAATAGTAAAATTATACCTTGCTTTTTAACAAAGTCAATACTACTTTATAGTAAAAAGATGAGAAAACAAAAAATTTTTTAACTTCTAGTTCATTTCAAATTCAATATAAACAGTTTTTGAAATATTTAGTTTTTTTGGAGAAATTACAATGTTTCTTCTTGATGACTCATCTAAAAGTTCTTTGTCTGACTTTTTTAAATCTTCTTCATCATAATCGGCACTCATATTATAACTATAGTTATAATCCCTGTAAGGATGAATTACTCCATTTGATTTATCAGTTATTGTAACTGGGTTTTTTAAGTTTAAGTCTGTTTTTCCCAAAATAATTTGTGCTTTCTTCAAGGCTTCCTTGTAGGCATTTTCATAAAGTTCATTTTCCAATTGCTGTTTATTGTCAATATCATATTCAATGCTTCCGTTTGTTCCAATACCAAGAGCATTTGCCACACTTATTATATTCCCAAGGTTTTTCAGATCTCTTGTTTCAACTTCAATGTCGTGTGAAACTACTTGAATATCTTTTCTCTTATCTGTCCGTTTTTCAAGGCTGATTTCCTTGTTGTCATAACCTGAGATTTTTACTGTATTTGCAGGAATTCCAGCTTTTCCTAATTTTTGCTGAATATCGTTAAATTTTGCCATTGCATTTTGATATGCCTGCTTATTTGTTGCATTTTGTGATTCAATGGTAAAAATGTATGTACCGTTTTTGCTTCTATTTAGAGAATAAATTTTTTCATTTGCAAGTACATTCATAAAGTTTTTCAATGTATCAAGCGAGATTCTATCAACTTCTACGGAAAGTTTAGTCTGATATTCTTTTTTCCCCTTATTTTCAATTACAGTATCCCAATTATAAGATTCATAAGTGGAATATCCTGTTGAATTAATCTTGCTGTACTTTGTCCCAGTCTGAGCAAGCAATCTTTTGTATCTTTCCAAAATTTGCGAATTTTCAGCACTCGCCTTATCCAAACTTTCATTTTCTGTCCGAATCGTAAGAACAATTTTTGCTGAATTTGGTGCAATTTCTTTTTTTGAAACACCTCTAACCTGTATTCTTTTTCCAGTAATTTCACTATCTGAAAATGATAATACTGAAAAAACTATCATAAGTAATGCTATTATTCTTTTCATTTTAAAATTCCTTTCTCAATTTCAATTTTTACAAAAATTAAAATATTATATTTACTGGCTTTATAATTATTCACATATAAAACTGTACATTTTTATTTTTACTTTAAATTATTTCATCTCATACATAACCGATATATTCTGCGTCAATTTTAACGGTTTTGGAGTATAATCAACCCTAGATTTACCAGCTCTCATTGCCATAGGTGCAGGCATTGCCACTTCCTTAGCCTCAAGTCTATCAAGTCCTAGTGTTGGTCCATCATAAGCCACACTCCAGTCCTGATCAATCCTGTCAATCATCTTTTGCTGAAATTCCACATCTTCACTCACAATAATAGGTTCTCCCAGTTTCATCTTGCTCGAACGTAAGATGCTTTCTGCTTTCTGTTTTGTCTGATTATAAGCATCTTTATACATTTCTGACTCAATTCTGTCTTTATCTGACAAGTCAAAATTAATTGAGCCGTTTATGTTTATTCCGTTGTCATCAGCAATTGAAATTATTGTATTAAGTTCCTTTATATTTTTTGTTGTAAGCACAAATTCATCCGTAACATAGTAAACATCTTTTTTTGTGCCTTTATTTTCTGTATAATTTTCCTTTATTTCATAATCACTCAAAATAATATCACTTTCAGGGATCCCGGCTGAAACTAGCTTTCTTCTAGAAGTATTAAGTTTGTTAAACACTTTATTTAAAGCCTGGTCAACTGTTGTTCCATTTTCATTTATATTAAATGCAAACGTATTTTCATCAAAATTTTTCTGAATACTTTGTAAATTATCTCCATCTTCCAAGTCAATTAATGCTGAAATCTTGTTAAAATCTGTATTTTTCACAAGCATCTCCATTTTCACATCATAAGAAGTTAGCCTTTTATCAGTCTTTTTGACAGTTTTTTTGGGAACAGTTTTCACATCCAGAATATCTTCATCATCTTGATATTCGCTTCCTTTTCTATTATAAAACGCTTTTGTCTCCAAATTCTCAAGCGATATTTTTTTTGCTCTCAATTCACTTTTAAATTTTTCTATCTTATTATTAACCTCATTTGTTGCCTGATTCAGATTATTCCCTTTTACCTCAACTTTAAAATTAATTTTCGCCAAATCTGGCATAACTTCTCTTTCCGCATTCCCTGTAACACTAATTTTTCTCACAATATTCTCATTAGCTCCAAATGAAAATACACTTATAAAAGAAAATAGTGCAATCGCTAATTTTTTCATTTTTCCTCCATAAATCTATTTATTATCTAAATTAAGTATATCATAAATACTTTAAAAGTAAATGAGAAATTCTGTTTTTATTTCAAAATCTTTTTCTTTCCTTAATCAAGAATATCATTTCCATACATCTGTACTTTAGCTTATTTGCGACATTTTTATGTATTAGCAAAAAAGCACTTATGTTCACTTTTATAAAAATCTATATAAAAAAATATACATTAAAATTTTTATTCTATCTTATAAAAAATAATATATATCATTTTTTTAATATTTATGGTATTATATAAAATAAAGAATTATAAAAATAACGAGGTGAAAAATGTCCAAAAAATATAAATTTAGTTATATCAAATTTTTTAAAACAGTTATTGTTGCGATTTGTCTAGTTACGTTACTAATATTTGGAAAAGAAGTTTTTGAACGTCATTTCTTTAACACTAGACTTACTGTTATTCCTGATGTTACAGGACTTGATAAGAAGGATGCAATAAAATATTTGAAAGAAGCGGGATTGAAGGTCAAAGTTATCAATTCCAAAACAGAAAAAGTTCCGCTAGATACTGTTCATAACCAGGATCCACGTCCTGGAAAAGAAGTAAAAGTAAACAGAGTCGTAAGAATCTGGGTAAATAATGGAGAAGATGTAAAAGTACCTAATATTATTGGTTTGGAACTGCTTGAGGCAAGATCTCGGCTGAAAGGATTAAACATTCAAATTGAAACAATTGATTATTATCCATCTAACCAAAAATATAACACTATTTTGGGGGTTTATCCAAAACCAGGTACAAAACTTGAAATTAACCAAAAAATTTCAATACTTGTTTCTTCACAGCAAATGATAGATCCATCCGTTATGCCAAATATAACAGGGCTTGATTTAAATGATGCAAAAGAAATGTTAAAGCAAATTGGAATTGAAATTGGTTCTGTATCCCAAACAAATGATCCAACATTGCCAATAAATACAATTATCTCTACAAACCCTGTAGCTGGAACAAAAATACAGCGTGGACAAAAAATATCTGTTGTAATAAACAATGGAGCAAGCATAAAAAAACGAGCAAGATCAAATGAAGAAATCATCAATCGTTCCCAACAAAACATAAATCAAAAAGAAATCGAAAAAACTATTGATGATACAATAAATCAAATAGATAATAATAATAATAATAATAATGCTCAAAAAAATTCTCAGCAAGATAATAAACAGCAAAATAGCAATCCATCTACTCCTCCATCTAATAATTCAAATAATAATGGAAATTCTAATGGATCAAATGGCGGTGGCGAAGACGATGAAAACTAAAAATATAAAAATTAGATTCATTATTCAACTATAAAAACAAAAAAACAGAAAGGAGATGGGAGTTGTTTTAAATTTTTATTAAACTTGCTTGATAGATATAGAACTTCAAGTGTTATTTAGCAAGGGGTCTTACGCCCCTTGTTACTATATAATTATTCTTTATAAATTATAAATTTTAGACTATTAAGCAGATTTATTTTAAAATTTCTCCCAAATATTTTTATAAAAGGAAAAGTTATCAGAAAAATAAAGGGATTTTATTATGTTTTAGATGAAAATTCCAAAAATTTAAATGAAGAAAATATTTATGAATGTAAGCTACGTGGAACATTAAAAGTGAAAAATAGCAAAATGAACTGTATTATTGGTGACTGTGTAGAATTTGACAAAAACGAAAAAGTTATTGAAAAAATTGATAAAAGAAAAAACTTTTTATATCGTCCACTTATTGCAAACATTGATTTTATTGGTATTTTATTTGCAATAAAAAGTCCAGACTTTGATTTTACAAATTTTCAGAAAATGCTTTTAAATGCAAATTCTCAAAATATTCCGGTTATACTAATCTTATCTAAAATTGACTTAATTTTACAAGAAGAACTGGAAAAATTTTTAAATAATTTTAAAAAAGTCTTTAAAAATACAATTTCTATTTTTCCAATTTCTACCAAAACAAATACTGGACTTTCAGAATTAAAGCAATATATAAATGAAAAATCTGTTGTAATTTCAGGACCATCTGGATCTGGAAAATCAACACTTATTAACACTTTAGTTGGAAAAGAAATATTAACTACAAATGATGTCAGCAAGAAAACTAGAAAAGGACGGCATACAACAATAGAAAGCCGATTTTTTATGCCATCTCCTCATTCTTATATAATAGACACACCTGGATTTTCAACGTTAGATTTTCCGAAACTTGAAAATGAAAAGGAACTGGAAAAATTATTTCCAGAATTTCTGCAATTTATCCCAAACTGTAAATTTCGTAACTGCATTCATGTAAACGAACCAAATTGTGCAATAAAAGAAAATGTAAAAAATGAAAATATTTCAAAGGAACGGTACGATTTTTACTTATATTCGCTAGAAAATATAAAATTTTTAAAATATAATTAAATAATTTTTATTTAAACAAAATATTACTAAAAGAAAAGAGTTGATTTTTTATGAATAAAAAAATTATAATATCACCCTCTCTACTTGCTGCAGATTTTAGCAAATTAAAAGAAGAAATCGAAGAAGTAGAGAAATTTGGAGCAGAATATTTGCATTTGGATGTTATGGATGGAAATTTTGTACCAAATATTAGCTATGGAGCTCCTGTTATTTCATCTTTAAGAAAACATAGCAACCTTGTATTTGATGTTCATTTAATGGTAACTGAACCTGACTACTTAATAAAGGACTTTGCACAGTTTTCAGATATTATAACGGTTCATGCAGAAGCTGTAAAACACTTAAACAGAACAATCCAGTTAATAAAATCTTTTGGAAAAAAAGTAGGAGTTGCACTAAACCCTTCAACTTCACTAGATACTATAAAATATGATTTAAAAAATATTGACATGGTTCTAATTATGACTGTAAATCCTGGTTTCGGCGGACAAAAATTTATTCCAGAAATGATTCAGAAAATAAAGGACTTGAGAGAAATTGACAAAAATATTGATATTGAAGTTGACGGGGGAATAAATAACGAAACTGCAAAACTTGCAAAAGAAGCTGGAGCAAATATTTTAGTTGCAGGTTCGTATATTTTCAGCGGAAATTATAAAGAAAAAATTGAATCTTTAAAATAAAAAATAAACAAAAAAATTAAGAAAGGGGAAAATCAAAATGTATGAGAAAATTGAAGCTCTATTAGACAATTTTTATAAAACATATTATAAAATTGAAGAAATCAACTTAAATCAAGTTATTAAATGCTTGACAACATCAGAACTGCACATTATTGAAGCAATCGGAGGAGATGAAATCACAATGAATGAACTTTCTGATAAATTAGGCATCACAATGGGAACAGCTTCTGTTGCAGTAAACAAACTAACTGAAAAACAATTTTTAGAACGTTCCCGGTCGAAAACCGATAGACGTAAAGTTTTTGTAAAATTAACTCAAAAAGGTGAAGTTGCTTTAAATTATCACGGTAATTTTCATTCAACTATTTTAGAAAAAATAACAGATGATATTCCTAAAGATAAACTAGATACATTTATTAAAGTTTTTGAATCAATTATGAAAAATCTTGATAAAGTAAAAAAAGATATTCAACCTGAGTCAATATTAAATTTTGAAAAGGGTGACCTAGTTCAAGTATCATCAATCAAAGGAAGTACAGCTATCAGAAAATACCTAAATGAAAAAGGTGTCGTAATAAAATCTTTAATAAAAATATTAAATATTGACAAATATTTAATAACTATGATTGTTGATGGCGATGAAAAAATACTAAATATTGAAGATGCTGAAAATATCATGGTTAGAAAAAATGCCCTTTAAAAAACTATAAAAATAAAAAGGAGGAAGAAAATATGCTCTATTTAGACGGAATTGGAATTTCATTTCTTGTAAAAGAAATAAAGGAAAAGATATTACGATACAAATTGACAAAGATTTTTCAATATGACAGAGTGTCATTTTCACTCTTTTTTGGAAAAAATAACCTGCTTTTTCAAGTGAAGGATAATTCAACGATTTTTTATTTAAAAGATGAAAAAGATCCAAATACTGATTTTCAGTCAAAATTTTTGCTTTCATTAAAAAAACATTTGCAAAATTCGATTTTAATTAACATTCGGCAAGAAGGTTTTGACAGAATTGTATATTTTGACTTTGAAAAATTAAATCAATTTGGAGATGTTGAAAAATATACACTTATTATTGAAATCATGGGAAAAGCAAGCAATATTTTCTTAACTAGCAAAGATAAGATTTTGTCTGCACTTTATTTTACTTCGATTGATGTTGGAAATCGTATTATTATGACTGGGGCAAAGTATACGCTTCCTTTTGAGGAAAAAAAGATTTCACCAATTTATTTGGAAGAAGAAAATTTTCCATTTGAAACAGAGATTTTTTTGGAAAAAATTGAAGGTGTAGGGCGTGCTTTTGCACTACAATGTTCACAAAATTATGATATTTTCAAAAAATATTTATCTAGTTACATGCCTGTAATGTATGAAATACTAAATCGTGGAAAAATTCAAAAAGTATTAACCTATAATGAATTTTCTGAATTTAGTCAAAAAGAAAATAATAATTCAGAAAATGGCAAAAATAAAAGAAAATATTTTAAAACTTTAAATGAAGCTTTAAATGCTTACTTTAAAACAACAATTACCTCTAATGTTATTAGCGAAAAAAAGAAAAACTTATTAAAATATGTTGATTCTCAAATAAAGAAATTTAAAAAAATATCAAAAAATATAAAAGTTGACTTGAAAAAAAATGAAAATTTTGAAAATTATAAAAATATTGGAGATATTTTAGCTGCAAATATGCACCAAATAAAATATGGAATGAAAAAAATTACAGTTTTTGATTTTTATAATAATCAGGAAATTACAGTAAATCTCAACCCACTTTTGTCTCCAAAT
The DNA here is from genome assembly GCF_057270615.1 of Leptotrichia sp. NCBI lineage: Bacteria > Fusobacteriati > Fusobacteriota > Fusobacteriia > Fusobacteriales > Leptotrichiaceae > Leptotrichia > Leptotrichia sp. The sequence goes on along the minus strand of NZ_DBHIXN010000011.1, from coordinate 44,641 downwards.
GATAATTTAAATTTTTATTATAACAAGTACAACAAAGGAAAACGTACTATTTCAGCCTTAAATCTAAGATTCTGTGATATTCAGAATGAAATAAAATATTTTGAAGAAATAAAAATGTTTATTGAAAAAGAAAATGATTTCATTGGAATTGAAGAAATTGAAAATGAACTGAATTTATCAGATAATGGTAACAAAATAAAAAATAAGATTAAATTGAATAAAACAAAAAAACGTGAATTATTGTCATTTGACTACAAAGGTTTTCAAATCTTTGTTGGAAGAAATAATAAGGAAAATGAGGAAATATCCTTTTCTAAAGGGCAGCCAAATGACATCTGGATGCACGTAAAGGATATTCCTGGAAGCCATGTTCTTATTTTACGAAATAATCAAGAACTTCCTGAAGATGTTCTAATTCATGCTGCAAATCTTGCTTGCGAATACTCTAAAGCAAAAAAAGGTGATAAAGTTACAGTTGATTACTGTGAAAGAAAATTTGTCAAAAAAATAAAAAATAGTAAACCTGGAAATGTGATTTATAACAATTTCCATTCGTTATTAGTTAGTGTTTCAGAAAATTTTTTTTAAAAATGATCTTCAAAATTAGATTATTATGTATCTTTCCTTTAAATCAAAAAAATGTTTTCGCTACTTATTGACAAATGCAAAAAACTGTTGTAAAATTAAAGTAATGATATTTAAGGAGGACTAATAATGGCAAGTAAAACAGTTACTATGACAAATCCTACAGGATTACATACAAGACCAGGTGGAGTATTTGTTGCTAAAGCAAAAGAATTTGAAAGTAAAGTTGAAGTTGAAAATGATGGAAAAAAAGTAAACGGAAAATCTTTATTAAAATTATTATCAATTGGAATTAAAAATGGTTCAGAAGTTACAGTTTACGCTGAAGGACCTGATGCTGATCAAGCAGTTGAAGTATTAGGAGAATTATTAGCAACTATTAGAGATTAGTAAATTTCATTTAAATTACGCCAAGAAATCTATGTTTTTAAAAATTTCTTTTTTTAAACATTTGACGAATGGCGTTTTTTTATTTAGAAAAATAATAAAAAATAAGGAAATAGCTGAAATTTTACACTATTCCCTTTTACAGTAAAACTTATTTAAAACAGAACTCAAAAACTATAATTATTTTATTCAAACCCTAAATTTATTAGGATTTTTTATTTATTTAACTTATCATATCTTTTTGCCAACTGCAATGCTCTATCTTTTGTTATTGATAGTCTTTCACTAGCGGCAAGTTCTCCAGCCATTCTTGGTCCTTCTTCTGCCTTATATTTGTCGTATGCCTTCTGAACTTTAGTTTCTCTATCCTTTTTCCATTTTTGCTGTTCGGCTTTAAATTTTACTTTTTCCTTCACAGGTAACTTTTTCAAAATCAAATTATAAACATTGTTTAATTCCTTGTCCCATTCGCTATCCAAGTCAAGTGATGCATTAACCATTTCTGATCTCACACCTGTGTCCCATCCAGCTTCAGCTTTCTCTTCTGCCACTTTCATTCTTTCTGTCAATTCATTTTCATATTTCCCTGCAAATGTTGGTATTGCAACGAATACCATAATTAAAAATAATATTTTTTTCATTTTCGTTCCCTCTGCTTTTTATTTTTTCTTCTTTGTCTATTTTTTTACTTCTTCTTAAATGCACCAATTTTACCATTCAGGATAAATAACTCTCATATCTTCAGGATCTATAAATACTGCCTTTTTCAATTCCACATCATATCCAACACAGATAGTTTCATCACAAATAGAATTTTTTTTCACTGTTGCTTTTTCAACAGATACTTCACCGTCAAGTTCCTCAGAAGAACGTACGATTTCATACTCCCCATTTCCTGCTTTTCTTATTTCTAACTCTGTATCTTCCGAAACTATACTTCTATTTAGCAGTTTTTCCTCATGTAATTTCCCATCCGTATTAAACTTTAAATCAAGTCCTGCTGCTCCATAACTTATTACTCCTATTAGCAGTATTGCCATTAATAACATTTTTTTCATATAAATCTTCCTCCTTGTTTATTTTAATACTAAATCCTATTTGAATAACGAATATATTATAAATCTTTTTAGTGGATTAAATCTAATATTCACTTTCAAATAATTAAAATAAATATTCGCTTTTTAAATGAGGAATAGTATTATTAATATTATACCTTATAATTTTTTAAAAAAATATAATTATAATAAAGTTATTATTTTTCTAACTATTCTTATTTCATTTGAAATTTCTTCTATTATTTTATCTAATTTTATAGAGCAGTATAAATTGAAATGATTGATTTGTTTTGAATTTTTTTGACAAGGGGAATTATCCCCCCTTGTTAATAATAAAATTAATTTTAAATTTATAAATTTAAACTGCTAAATTGATTTAACGCTATTTTTTGAATAAAAATCTGCGTTACTTAACTAAAAGACAAGAAGTGTTTTTTCCATTTTGTGTAAGTACCATACGATTTCCCTTTATATGAATCTCATTATTTTCATCACTATATCTTTCTCCGCTTGCAGATACAACTCTATCTAATAGCCATTTTTTATATGTCTTCATATCCAAAAGCTGAACCATATTACTTGTAATGTAATTTACTGTATATATTTTTTCATTGCAGTTAAATTTTTTAGAAACAATTTCTCTACGTCTGTCATTTATCACAGGATTTTTTCTTTTAACAGCTGCATTTAAAGTAAATCCTGTTATCAATATCCCAAATAATATTATAATTAATTTTTTTTCTATTTTCATAAAAATTCCTGCTTTCCATCTTTATAGTAAAACTGATTTAAAACTGAACTCAAAAGTTACGACCATCTACTCAAACCCTAAATTTGTATGATTTTTTAATTTTGAATGGGTTCGAGTTTCTAAATAAAGTTCTAAATTATTAAGCATTGTGAACTCTAACTCCATATTTGAAATATTTTCTCCAGTATGGACTCTTTAATGATGACATCACAACTCCTTTTGAAGAAGAAGCATTAATAAATAATGTGTTACCAACATAAACAGCTGTGTGACTTGTTCTGTTTTCTGGCTTGAAATAAACTATATCTCCTGATTGTAAATTTTTAGCCGAAACTCTTCTTCCTTGTTTTATTTGTTGTGTTGAAACTCTTGGAAGTTCCTTATTAAATACTTCACGGTAAACTCTACGTGTCAATGCTGAACAGTCTATACCTCTTCTAGAATCTCCTCCTAATGCATATCTTGTTCCACGCCACTTACTATAAGAAGCTAAAAGCTTTCTTTCTACTGCAGCTCTTTTTCGTTCCTGAGCTGATCCTGAAGCCAATGCTTTTCTATGTCTTTGTCTTAATTCTGCCATTTTTGTTTCAACTAAAGTACTTTTATTATTTGAAGAAACTCTGTAAATACCACTATTATTGCTTTGAGATGTTTTATCACTTACAGGTTTACGAGAAGTTTTTGCCTTGATAGTTTTTTTTCCTTTTGAGGTTTTTGCCTGAAGATTTGCTCCTATAAAAGTTGATAATACACATATTGCAGTCAAAAATTTATTTTTTTTCATATATTTTTTTATTCCTTTCAAAATTAGTTTTTATAATATTTTTATTATGTTGTACTAAACTCTATTTAAAAAATAGAAATTAAATTTTATAAAATTATATCTTTTTTTGATTTTGAATATATTTTTTATTAAGTAAATTATATCATAAAAATTTTATTTTTTCATTATTTTTTGATAAAAAAGGCAATTCATCTAACACCGGTAGAAAGTCTATGACTTTTTGCTATCTTTTGTTAAAAAAAGTATACTAAATAAATTTAATACTAGATATGTTCGATAACCTAAGTTTTTTTATCTATACAAGGGGTCAAGACCCCTTGCTTCAAGATATTTATTTTATTAAATTCTAAGTTTGTATAGTTATCGAACAGGTCTAATAATGAATTATGACCGCTTAACTTTTAAAAGTTTTATTTATTAACTTTTTCAAATGTCAAAGTCTTTCCTTTATCTGTTGTCAAAACTAAAGTCTTTTGATTAGATAGTTTAATCTTTTTAGAATTTCTTAAAAGTTCCAAAAATTCACTTTCAATTTTCATAAGATTTTCAGGTCCTGCCATTCTTGTTGAACCAAGAGAAGCAAATTTAATATCATCATTAGTTATTTCATAATTTCCAAAATAGTCATTTACTCCCGAATTACCATTTATTCTATTTTCATCAAAAGAAAGTGTAATATTATTCTCATTTTTTGAAATCAATTTGCTAATATCTTTTCCATCCATATTCAAAAGTTTCCAGCTTGTATCTTGCAACTGCTTATTCAATGTCAAGACTTTAAAAGTCCAGATTTCCTTTTTATTCTTGCTCAAAGTTAAAGTGCTGGCATTATAGCTGATTTTTGGAGAAGATTGTAAAATATCAAAGAAATTTTGTTCAATGCTCATTAATTCTTCTGGACCTGCCATCAAAGTTGTAGCTACACCAGCTGATAAAGTAGAATTATTTTTTATCATATAATCTCCAGAATAATTATTTATCCCTGAAAATCCATTAATTTTATTTTCTGAAAAATTAATTGTAATCTTAGTCCCCTTAGGAATTATAATATTCTTTCCTTTTCGACTAACTTGTATCAATTCCCATGATGTTCCATTTAAATTATATGCATTTTGCTTTTTTGAATATGCACTTAAAACAAAACAATTTAACAGAAAAACTGTAAAAATCCCAATTAATATAAACATTTTTTTCATTTTAAATACCTCTTTTCTATTTTTTGTCTTTCTTTACTAGATAATATCACATATTTGGTGAACTACTCCCGCTTTTAGAAGCGGGAGCTTCTTGGGAAGTACCTGCTTCTGTTAGCCAAGTATATTTACCAAGCTCTTCGGACAGTCCCTGCCCTGTTTTTTTATTTCCTAATATTTTAACATTTCTTTTCCAATGTTTTTTATATTCAGTGCCGCATTATAATCTCTATCAATCTCAATTCCACAGCACTCACATTTATAACTTCTTTCTGATAATTTCAGTTTCTCTTTAACATTTCCACATTTACTGCAAGTTTTCGATGACGGAAACCATTTATCTATCTTCAAAAATTGTTTCCCTAAAAACATCAACTTATACTCAAGCATCCTCAAAAACATTCCCCATCCATTATCTCCTACACTTTTACCAAAATTTAATGCCTGACTCATCCCTTTCATATTCAAATCCTCGACAATCACAGCATTATATTCTTCAGACAATTTTTTTGATAATTTATGTAGAAAATCTCTTCGACAATTTTTGATATACTCATGTAATTTCGATATTTTCACTTTTTGTTTATACCAATTTTTAGAAAATCTCACTTTTCTTGATAATGATTTCTGCAATTTTTTCAATTCTTCTTCCAACATCCTAAAATATTTTGGATAATCAGCCCTTTGGTTTTCAGAGCTGACAAATAATTCAGACATTGAAAAATCAAGTCCAATTACTTTATCATTACTAGCTACTTTTTGAATTTCTTTTTCAAATTCTGTCAAAACAGAAACATAGTAATTTCCATTACTGTTTGTCAATGTTACCGATTTTATTCTGTAATCCTTCGGTATTTCTCTATGATACTTTAATTTTATTCTTTTCAATTTTGGCAAAACCAAATATTTATTTTCCTCAATTCGTATCGAATTATTCACACAATTTGTCGTATAACTTTTAACACTAGTCTTTTTAGATTTGAACCTTGGAAATTTTGCCCTCTTCTGAAAGAAATTCGTAAACGATCGTTTTACATTCAATTGAGCATTTGAAAGTGCCAAACTGTCTACTTCTTTCAAAAATTGATTTTCACTTTTCAAACTGGCAGGTGTAATTATTTTATTTTTTCCAGTTTCTTCATAAATTTTATTAGCAATATATAAAATCGTATTGTAAACAAAACGAACACATCCAAAAGTCTTATTTATCAATAATTCTTGCTCCTTATTTGGATAAATTCTGTATTTGAATGCTAAATTACATTTCATAAAATTACACCTCCTTTTGATTTTGAATATTATTTTTTCCTTTAGAAATTTTATCATTAATGATTTCTTTTTGATATTTTATACAAAAAGTGTATCATAGGTGTATACTTTTTTCAATTTTTTTTTACAAAAAAAGCAATTCATCTTCCACTTATAGAAAGCCTACGACTTCTTGCTATCTTTTTGTTAAAAGAAAATGAGAAAATAGAAACTTTTATGAGATTTTTATTATATGTCTTTACTTATAACAAATTTGATGATACAATTAAACAAAAAAATACAAGGAGATGGACTATGAAGCAATATGTGGTAGATACTTTTACAGATAGAGTTTTTTCAGGAAATCCTGCAGCAATTTGTATACTAGATAAATGGATTTCTGATGAACTTATGATTTCAATTGCTATTGAAAATAATCTTTCAGAAACAGCATTTGCTGTAAAAAAAAATAAAAAAAATTATGATAATACATATAAAACTTATTATGAATTACGATGGTTTACACCAGGCGGAGAAATCGATCTTTGTGGACATGCTACCCTTGCTTGTGCTTTTGTAATTATGAATTATTATGAAAAAAATTTAAAGTCTATTATTTTTGACACACTAAGTGGTGATTTGACAGTAACTAGAAAAAATGGTGATTTATATGAGCTTGATTTTCCAATATATGATTTAAAAAAAGTCAAAGTAACTGATGAAATGATAGAATTATTTGGAAAAAGTCCATCTGAAGCATATTTAGGCAGAGATTTATTGTGTGTGTTTGATGACGAAAATTTTATTTTAAATGCAAAATTAAATACTGAAAAAATTAAAAAATTAGATGGATTGCTACTACATATTACTGCTAAACATAATGAAAGTTTTTTTGACCAAAATATTAAAAATTCATCTGATAAAATAGACTGCATCTCCCGTTCATATGCTCCAAAATTAGGAATTTATGAAGATCCAGTGTGCGGATCAGGACATTGTCATATTGCACCCTACTGGATAAAAAAATTAAAAAAAGAAAATTTAACTGCCTATCAAGCCTCACAACGAGGTGGAACATTATATTGCAACTTAACGCTAAACCAACGAATAAAATTAAGTGGAAAAGCCGTATTATTTGCAATTTCAAATTTATTTTATTGAATCACTCCCACTTTTAAAAGCGGGAGCTTTTTTAGAAATCATTTCCATAATATCAATTAATATATGAAAAAATATATTCAAACCTATTAAAAGTCATATAAACCTAGAGTTTGAGTAAAATAATCGCAGCTTTTAAGTTCAGTTTTAAATAAGTTTTACTGTACATGTATTTTTATTTTTACCTACATAATTTCAAAAGATCATTCTTTGTTTTTTTATTTTATAGGCTCACAACCTATAAACTCTCCTTTTGCTGTATATGTACATAAATTTCCTGCTTTTTTCCCATCACCTTTTGGAATTTTAAAATAAGAACAGCTTGTAATTGATAAAATTGTTAAAACTAATGTTAAAAGTATTGTTATCTTTTTCATAGGAAAATCCTCCTCTAAAATAATTTTTAATTCGTTATTTAAATAGGTTTTAGTATTAGTATAAAATTTTAAAAATAAAATGTAAAAAAAGATGCTTTCCCGAAAGAAAACATCTCTTTAATTTTTATATATCAAATACGATAGATTTAACTCTTGTCATGCTTTCTATACTGTATTTTATCCCTTGGACTCCTGCTCCTGAACCTTTGATTCCTAAGAATGGGAAGCTGTCAGGCCCTCTTTGAGTCTTATTATTTATATGTACTGTTCCTACTTCAAGTTTTTCAGCAATTTCAAATGCTAATGGGAAATTTTTTGTAAATACTGCTGATTGAAGTCCGTATTCTGATTTATTTGCAATTTCTACTGCTTCATCTACAGATTTTACTCTGATAATTGGCAATACTGGTCCAAATGGTTCTTCCCAGGCGATTCTCATATCAGTTGTTACATTGTCAAAAACTACTGGCCAGATTAGATTTTTTTCTCTTTTTACTGTTGTTAATGCTTTTGCACCTTTTTCTTGTGCATCTTTTATTAATCCTTCGATAAAGTCTGCTGATGGAGTATCAATTACTGTTGTAATGTCAGCATTGTCAAAAGGATCTCCAACAGTTAATTTTTCAACTTTTTCTTTTATCAAGTTTGCTAATTTGTCTGCAACTGAATCCATTACAAGTACTCTTTTAATGGCAGTACATCTTTGTCCAGAATAGCTAAATGCCCCTGCCACGATATTTTTAGCAGCATTTTCCAAGTCTGCATCTTCTAACACGATTCCTGCATCTTTTCCACCTAATTCAAGCATAATTGGACGCATTCCAGCAAGTTTTCCAATCTTTTTCCCAATTGGTGTACTTCCTGTAAAGTTTATAAAATTCACTTCTTTATGTTCAATTAAATAATCTCCAATTTCAGAACCTTTTCCAGTTACAGAGTTAAATACTCCTGCTGGAATTCCAGCTTCTGCAAATACTTGCGTCAATAATAATCCACTAATTGATCCTTGTGTAGGCGGTTTGAAAATTACTACGTTTCCTCCAATTAAAGCTGGTGCAATTTTAGATGCTGATAAGTTTACTGGATAATTAAACGGTGCAATTGCAAGTACAACTCCAACCGGCTCTCTTTTTACAGCTCCATATTTTCTCTTGCTTCCTGCTTCAAATCCACCACCATTTACAAATTCTCCAGTGATTCTAAGACCTTCTTCTGCAGCATATCTAATTAAATCAGCAGTTCTTACAACTTCTGAAATAGCGGCTTTAATTCCTTTAGCCACTTCTTTTGCCAAATTTTCTCCAATTTTATCTTTATCTCTTTCAAGAATATCTGCAGCTTTATTCAAATATTCAGCTCTTTCTACAGCTGATAACGCCCTCCAAGCAGGTAAAGCTTTTCTTGCAGATTCCATAGCATAATCAACATCTTCTCTTGACATAGCTGGTACAGTTCCAAGTTCTTCCCCATTTACAGGTGAATAAATAGTTATTGTATTTTTAGAGTCTTTCCATTCTCCATTCACTAAATTTTGATAATTCATCAAAATACCTCCTTGTTTTACATGTCCTTTATTTTGTTATACACTTTATTTTATCATATATTTCACATAATTAATATAGTTTTTTTCATATATTTTCTATTTTATTAATTATTACATCTAATTTTATAGTTTTTAAAACATAAATTTATAAACTAAACTCAAAAAAATATGACTATTTTACTCAAATCCTAAGTTTATGTAATTTTAATAGTTCAATTTTAAATGAATTTAAATATATTATTAAAAATCCTTTTTAAATATCCTTTTAATTTCAAGCTTTTTCCGTTCCAGCCTTTCTTGCAGCTCATTTATCCATACCAGTGGATCTTTAGGATTTACAAGTCTTTTTATATTATCCCGTTTTTTTTCTTTGTCAAACCAGATAAGTTTTGTAATCGCTCCTGCCCCGATTCCAATAATCGTCTTATTCTCCTCAATCATTTCAATATTATAAATCGACTCACATCCTTTTAATGAATATCCAAGATTTTCTCCCCATTGAAAGCTGTTTTTCTGGCGATACATATAATACGGAAAAAGCTCTTTATTTTTAGTAATATTTTCAATTTTTTTATAAATTTTCCCATAATCTAACACATCTTTATGAGTATAATTTTCCTTATTAAGACGGCTTGCATTTTTTAATGCCAAATTATGAATTGTCAAATTTTCCATATTATATTTTGAAATTTCATCCATCGTATGCAAAATATCATCTGTATTTTCACGTGGCAGTCCCAAAATCAAGTCCATATTTATTTCTAGTCCAAGAGTTTTAGCAATTTTGTAAACGTTGTCGAACTGCTCTCTATTATGATAGCGATTTACAAGTTTTAGTGTCTTTTCATTAAAAGATTGCGGATTTATACTGATTTTATTTACCCCGTAACTTTTAATAATTGACAATTTCTCCTCATCCATCGTATCAATTCTTCCAGCTTCAAATGTAAATTCCTTTAAATAATCTAAGTTATAATTTTCCTTTACTGTTTTTAAAAGTTTGTCAATTTCTTTTGCCGTTAAAATCGAAGGTGTTCCTCCACCAATATAAATTGTGTTAATTTTTAAATCCAGTTCCTGTGTTAATTGGCCAATTTCACGGATTTCATGATAAATTGAGCCTATATATTCATCATATCTTTCGGCATATTTTCCACGTAGCAAGTAGGCTGGAAATGAGCAGTATGAACATTTTGTAGGACAAAAGGCAATTCCAATATAAATTCCGATTGTTTCCTTGTCTAAATATGATTCTTGACATTTTACAATGTCTAATAAAAGTTTTCGCTTTTCATCACTTACAAAATATATTTTTTCCAATATTTCATCAATTTCATTATAATCCAGCCCCATTTTTAAAAACCGTCCCACAATCTTTGTAGGACGAACACCTATCAAAATTCCCCATTTATACTTATCCTTTTTGTCAAATAATTCCATTAATGAAGCTTTTGCCATAACTTGTGCCTGATCAAAATATTCATCATTTATCTTCTTATGTGAAAATATTACCTTTTTTAAGATTTTTCCATTTTTTTTGTCAATTAATGCTGTATTTACAATGATTATTTCAACATTTTTACCTTTATTATTTTCCAAACTTTTTAGTTTTCCACAATTTTCTAAAAAGTTTTCCACATTTTTATCCTTTTCAAAATTTACATTAATTTGTACATCATTTTCACTATTTTCAGAAATAATATCATAATTTTCTGGTAAAAGTACACGCACAAATTCTTCAAGTTTATTCTGATTAATCTCAATATTTGCTTTTATCATCTATTTTATAGCTCCTACAAAATAAAGTGCCAATACAATTATTCCAAGAATAATCCGATAATATCCAAATACTTTAAAATCATGCTTTTTAATATAATTCATAAAAATTTTAATAACAGCATAGGCAAATATAAACGAAAGCACAAAACCTAATGCAATTAAAAACCATTCATATCCACTCAATGCTGTCCCCAGTTTTACCAGCTTCAAAAGTGTCGCACCAAGCATTGTCGGAATCGCAAGGAAAAATGAAAATTCTGTTGCAAGAACTCTATTCAAACCAAGCAAAACTCCTCCAATAATAGTGGCTGCAGATCTCGAAGTACCTGGAATCATCGCAAGACATTGAAATAGCCCTACTCCAACTGCAGTTTTTATAGGCATTTGAGTAATTGAAGTAATTTTACCTTCTTTTTTTTCACCAGATTCCAGCCAAATAAGTATAATCCCATAAATAATTAGTGTTACTGCTACAACCAATGAATTAAACAGCACTTTATCGATAACATCATCAAACAATAAACCCAAAATAATTGCAGGAAGTACTGCAATTACTATTTTTATCCACATTTGAACAATATTCATTCGCTGACTTTTACTAAGCCCTTTTGCAAATGGAAAAATTCTTTTCCAGTAATATACAACTACTGATAAAATTGCCCCCAACTGTATAATTATCTTAAATGCATTTGCAAATTCCTCATTTTTTGATAATTGTAAAAATTGATCTACAAGTATCATATGACCTGTACTGCTGACAGGTATAAACTCTGTAAGTCCTTCTACTAGACTTAAAACAAATACTTTAATAATGTCTATAAACATAATAATTTCCTTTCCTAATATTATTTATACTAAATCCCATTTGAAAAATAAAAGATTTTATCTATTTCTTTCAAGAAATCAAGATCCCATTAAAAAGAATTTTCAACAAATCTATTATTCTAATGGAAAATAATATTATATTTCAAAAAATTTCTCAATTACTGTTTTTAATCCATGTTCCACATTTGAAGTTGAAATAAACTTAGAAATATTTTTAATTTCGGGAATTGCATTTTCCACAGCTACAGGCATTCCCGCAAATTCAAGCAGCGGCTTATCATTTGCACTATCTCCAACTGCTATCATTTCTTCAGGCTTTATATTTTCAATTTCTCCTAATTTTTTCAATGTCTTTCCTTTATCCACATTTTTATTGGCAATTTCTAAAAATATTGGTTTTGAAATGGCAATAAAATAATCGTTTCCGTGAACTTTATTCATATATTCTTGTGCCTTTAACACTTCTTTGGGATTTCCAACAATCATACATTTTGTTGTCATATTAATTCCTATTTTTTCCAAATCTTTAAGTGAATCAAATTTCTGGAACTTCATTTTGCATTGATCCGCTTCATACAACACTTCTTCTGATGCTTCACTCCCATAAACTGTGTCACCAGCATATAAAATCATCGGAATATTTATTTTCTTTGAAGCATTGTAAACGTTTTCAATATCCTTTTTTCCAAGCCCTTCATGAAAAATCACTTCATTTGTCTTTATATCAATTAACTCCCCGCCATTAAATGCTAAAACATAGCCTTCATACTTATCCATCTGAAGTTCTTTTGCATACTCAAGCATCGCATAACTAGGTCTACCGCTTGCAAGTACAAATTTAACACCTTTCTCCCTTTGCACTTTTATAATTGCCTCAACATTCTCCTTTGTTATTTTATGCTTTTCATCTAACAACGTTCCATCCATATCAGTCGCAATTAACTTATAATTCATAAAATCCTCCCACTCTCTTTATTTATAATAATTTTACTAACTCATTCAAATCTTCTTCCGTTGTTGCCCAGCTTGTCGCCAGTCTTATCACTGTGTGATTTTCATCATATTTTTCCCAAAATGAAAAACTTACGTTTTTTTCCAGTTCTTCCATTTTTGTATTTTCAATTATGATAAACTGCTGATTTGCAGGTGATTCAAGATAAAATCTGTAATTTTTTTCGTGAAGAATATTTTTTAATTTTTCAGCTAAATCTATTGCATGTTTTCCAATCCTGTCTTTTTTTATTTTCTTAATATTCCAACATCTTTTATATTCAATGCCACATTGTAATCTCTATCAATTTCAATTCTACGGCACTCATATTTATAACTTCTTTCTGATGATTTTAATTATTTTTTTATATTTACATATTTAATGCAAGTTTTCGACGATGAAAACCACCTGTTTATTTTCAAAAATTTATTTTTACTTTTCAAACTAGCAGGTGTAATTATTTTGTTTTTTCCAATCTCTTCATAAATTTTATTCATAGTGTACAAACTTGTTTATCAATAATTCCTGATCTTTATTTGGATAAAATCTGTACTTGAATGCTAAATTATATTTCATAAAATTACACCTCCTTTTGATTTTAAATATTATTTTCAACTATTCCTTTAGAAATTTTATCATTAATGACTTTTTTTCAATATTTATACAAAAATTGTATCATAGATATATCCTTTTTTCAATTTTTTTACAAAAAAAAGCAATTCATCTCCCTCTTATAAAAAACCTACGATTTCTTGCTATCTTTTTGTTAAATAAATAAAAAAGTCTAACTCAATAAATCCCCTTTATTAAATATCTATTATATTAAAATTTTTTTCTAAGCAAAAAAAAAAAAAAAATAAGGCTTCTGATATATAATATAAGCAAAACAATTTAAAGAACTAAAGGAGACAACTATGAAAAAATTATTTTTAATATCAATGCTATGTTTAACATTCACAATTCCAACCAAAGCAGATTTCTGGAAAAAATTAAAGAACGCTGTAATAGGAACAGATGCGACATCTTCATCAAATAGTTCTGGAAAAACTGGAGGAACTAGGGGGTATTTAGTAAAAGATGATTGGGAAAATAAAATTGTAAATCCTTTTGATAAAAATGATTATAAAAATGAAGATGATATATATGGTGCAGAAAGAAATTCTATATACACTTATAGAGATTTACAAGGAGTATCAGAAAAAGTAAATTATGTAGAATGTAGAATGAAACCAGGAGGATTCTTACATGAAATTGGACGTGAAACTTTTTATGGATATGTTAAATTTCCAGTATACTGGATTCAGAGTTCCAATATTTTAGGATGCTTTGAAAGAGATAAATCAGGAAAGGAACAAGAAATTGTAAGTGATATTTATTTTGATCACAATTTAGCAATGTATATTTGGGATAATCAATTAACAGTACAAACACTAGCTATGAAAAATGGAAAAGTTGCTAAAACTCAATTTCCTTACTACGATTCTCGACATCCTTATTTCGATTCACAAAATCCTGGAACTGAAATTTTTATTAATGGGCAAAAAGTTAATATTAAATAGGTATTTAAATCTTTTGTTATTTTAAAGTGATGGAAACTGGGAGAAATCTCAGTTTTCTTGCTTAAAATTATTTAATCAAGAAAGATAAAAAAATTGATTTTATAAAAATGGAGGAAATATGAAAAAAATTATAACTTTATTTATCATTTTAGCTATGTTTACTATATCATGTGGAAAAAAGGTAAAAGTAGATGAATCAAAATGTCTTACGCCAGAAGGATTAAATGAAATGTTAAAAGAATACTATAGTCATGCAGGTGGTCCTTATGGAAATACTGATTCCTTTGATGAAAATTATGAAAGATTTCTTCAAATACATGCTACTATCGGTTGTGAAATTAATAAAGGAAATGTAAAAGAAAAATTTGAAGGTTTTGAAGAATCTAGAAGAGCATCAGGAAAACAAAATTTAGTATCAACTGATAAAGCAACATATCCACTTGATATATTAAAAACTTATAAACTTAATCTTAAATATAAAACATTTGAAGAACAAAGAAAACATATAGATGAATATGCACAAATGCAAAAAGAATTAGAAAACTTAAATCCAAATAAATTAGAACAAGAAACAGTTAAAACATATAATGAAATTTCAAAACTTATTTCTAAAGAAAATCTAAAAAATTCTGATGTCTCATTAGTGGGTCCAAATGTAAATGTAGCACATATTTTACAAGGGGATTATGAATGGAATTACTAAAAAAAATAAATTAAAGAAAGGAAAGAAGAAATATGAGCCATTTTATAACAGTTATTAATGATTCTTCATTAATAATGAAATTTATATTTTTAGCAGCAATATTGCTGCATATATTTATTATATTTAAAGCAGCAAGACAAAAAGCTGACGAAGGGATAACAAAAGGAAGAATATGGATTACATACGCTGTAATTTACTGGTTAGTAGGATTTATTGGAGGTACAGTTATAAGTCTTTTGATAATACTTATTTTACAAGGCATTTTTGCCATTTTAAACTTTTTAAATTATGCTCATATAGAAGAATCAACTATTTTTATGATTGGATATTCTTTACATGCAGTAGCTAATGCAATTATTTTTACAGTATTAAATAAACGATATCTAACTTCGGAAAAAAATGTAGGTAGAGAAGAAGCTACAGATACAAAACAATATATACTTTTGCTTTTAAAACTAATTGGAATTGGAGTTTTAGCATTTTTTGGATTATTATTTGCTATACCATTAATTTTATTTGCCGTAACAGTTTATGTACTATTTAAATTACTAGGTATCACAAGTTTCGTAGCTGGAATGGCATCAAATAGAATTCAAGAAGTTCAAGATGATATTGATATGGCTGCTTATAAAAGACAACAATACGGAGTTCATAATAAAAACGAAAGAATTATTTCTGATTTAGAAGCACAACAAATTAAAGAAAGAATGGATAATAGAAATAAAAAATTTTAATATTAAGTCTTTTAAACAGAGGGTATACTTTATTAAATTAAAAGAAAATAATTTAAAAAAATAATAAAAAAAAGGAAGTGAAAATAATGAAAAAATTATTATTAGTCGGATTGTTATTAGGAAGTTTTGCGTTCGGACAAACAATCGTAACAAAAAAAGGAAGCTATTGCACAGGAATTACATCTGTTGGTGGAGATCATGGTTCTGGAGCGGGAGAATTTTTTAGATTTTATAAAGTTTGTAATATTAATGGCAAAGAATATAATGATGTGGCTCTTGGATATACTTGGGGAAGAAGTGATAATGTAGAACCATATAAATTTTTCAATAAAAAGTTAAAAGCTAATCATAAAACATACTTTAAAGCAGGTACGAAATTAAATTTTGAAAAAAATTATGATGTAGAAATGCGTGGAACAGGTTATTCAAAATCATCTGATCTTGGATTTGAAAATGTTGGATTTTTTGAAAGAACTGTAAAAAACTATTTTGGTTTTGAAGCCGCAGATTATAAAAAATTGCCATTTACTGATGAAATAAAATAATTTTGATAAAATTTTGAAAAGAAAATTTGGGATTGTAGAATAAAAATTATAAATATGAACAGTCCACAAACTACTAAAGAAAGGAAATTTTAAAATATGAGAAAAGTATCACTCACAATTCTTATTTTAGCATTTATGATATCTTGTTCAAACCAAAATAAGGATAATAATACAAATGACCATGAAAATCAATCTGTTACTTATACAAAACCACAAAATCCACAAGGAGCTACAGTCGCATTAAATTCAACTGACTTTAAAGTTGACAATGATTTTATTTATTATAAAGGGGCAATTTTTACAGGAAAAATTACATTTGATCTTCCGCAAAAAAGTGGATATTTCTTTGTAAGCAACGGAAAATTGCAAGGAGAAACTGAAATAGATTATAAATTGACTGGAACCAAAAAAGTGCAAGTTTATGAACAAGGAAAGCTTATGCAGCTCACTCAGACTGAAAATAATGTAACAACTGTGGTAGATTATTCTGATGATCCTGCTTCTATTGATAATAGAAAAATTGTAAAAGTAGCTACAAAATATGATAAAAACTCATATTCAATGGATTTTTCAAATTCAGATGGAGAAATTCAAAAAAATGGAAAAACTTTGAAAAATTTAGAAATAGGTGAAGATAATTATCAAAAATATGTAAGCGGAGTATTTGAAGAAAATGGTGGTGTTTATAAAATCTATTATAACTTTAACAATTCAACTGGAGAAGTTTCTGAAACACAGTACAAACTTGATTCTAAAAATGAAAAAAGTGAAATATTATCTGGTATTAGAAAATTAAATGAAATTAATATGGTTCTTGAAAATGGAATGACTTTATTCAACCGAGTAATGTCATCTACTGGGGAAAGTGCCGCTCCTGCTGCTCCAACTCCAGTCCCAGGACAACCTGCCACTCCAGCTGCTCCAAATGCAGCAGCTACTGCTAATCCAAATCCACCAGCACAACCTAATCAAGATGAAGATTTAGCAACATTAGATAGAGTTTATGATGAAGTAATGCATAAAAATAATGAAAATATATTAAAAACTTTTTCAAAACAAAAATTAGGATATATACGAAATACTTTATTTGCTAAAAAAGGATATATATTTACAAAAAATCTTGAATATGCTAATTATTTTTCTAAAAAAAGCTGGTATCAAGGAAGATATAATACAGATGATATTTTAAATCCAGAAGAACAAAAATTTGTTATTATAATAAAAAAATATGAAAAATAATAAATTATTTTATTTATATAAAAATAGGAGGGAAAATGGATAATAATAAAAATATAGAAAATAAAACAAATAATCAAAATACCAATAACTTGATAGAAATCGGAGAAATAAAATTATTATTTTGGTTAAGTGCTGTAATATTCGTAACATTAGCAATTATTCTTATAAAAGTAATCGGAATATTAGGACAGCTTATGAGCGGATTTGGTGGAATGATCGGAGGAGCTGTTAACGGGTTCAACTCCATGAAGTTATTGCTTTTTCTTTCAGTAATTTTTGGGATTGCAAGTATAATAAATATTGTTGTAATATTCAATATTCGTTCTAAAGCATTAAATTCAAATAATTTAGAAAAAATGAATCTTCCAAATTATGTAAATCCTTTTAGACTGGCAATATCAGGGATTATAATTCTTGCTATATCTCTTTTGTCTATGATGGGATTAATACCAGAATTCCTTGCAAAATTAGTTGCAATTTTAGGGTTAATCGCTTTAATCGCTTGTATTGTATTTTCTGTGCTTACACTACTAAAAAATTATCCTATTGTTTTTTCACAAAATAATAGCGGTAATGTTGATAATAACACAGTTCAAAATCCAAATCCAGAAAATAATCAAAGTCAGCTAGTTAATAGTTCAAATACAAGCAATAATTCTGGAAATATTTCACAATCAGGATTTTTAGACAACATTTTGCAAAAAGATAATGAAAGCAATAAACTTTTTTTGAAAATAATATTTTGGTTGTCTTCAGCGGGCCTTGCAATGCTTCTTTATGGTGGAATAAAGGCTTTAAATTTATATTTTAATGCAAAAAAAACTATTTCAGAAGCTAATTCAGGTTCTTTGGACAATTTGTTTAGCAGTGGAATAAATACTGCAGGAGAAGGAATGGGATTCATTTCAACAGCAAAAATGTTACAAAGTATTTTAAATTTAATAATAATTGCTGTGATTGCAGTTACCGTTTTAATTTATTTAAAAGCAAAAAAAGAAAATAAAATTGAAAAATTAAAAAATCTAAATTATTATTTTATTTATGCATTTGGAATATTTGGACTTATGGAAATGTATGCAGTAAATGGCATTATAAAAGTATTTACTTCCTTATCAGGAATGTTTGGAGCAGCAACAGGTTCAGCACCAAATTTTGATTTTGTAAAACTTTCTTTAATATTAACTTTAATAGCTTCATTAGGTTTGGTAATAACCAATTACTTTATTATTTTTAAAGGAAAAAATGTAGAAATTAAAGACATAAAATCAGAACTAAATAATGGAATGGAAAAAATTAACGCAATAAATCCTGAAAAGAAGAAAAAATATACTATTATTGGAATTGCTGTAATAGGGATTATTGCATTGTATTACATTTTCACAAATTTCATATTTTTACAAAATTTTGATTTTAGTAAATACTATACAGTTAGAATTGATGGAGCTTCTGGAAATGCAACGATAAAAGATTATCAAAATCCTAATTTCCCACTAGAAACTGCAAATGATAATGCAGAAAAACCAAATAACGAAGAAGAATTTGCAAAAGAAGCAGGAATTACATTTAATTTTTCAAAAACAGAAGGAATACAAAATGGAGATACAATAGATGTTGAAGTTTCTTACAATAAAGATGTAGCCAAAAAATTAAAAATCCGTCCTCAAAACAGTAAATTTAAAATAAAAGTTAATGGACTTCTTGAATATGCAAAAAATGCTAATCAAGCAAAAGATCTGAAAAATTACATTACAAAACTTGCACAACGAAAAATAGAATTACAAAAAGATGAAGATTCTTCTAATAATTCTAATTTAGCAGGAATTTACTATAAGCAGGATGAAAATGGAAATTTATCAGTTAAATATTTTATTCAAAAAGTATTTACTGGATTTTTGGGAAATACTGAATCTTTTGAGCCAGTAGAAATTGGACAAATAGTTTTAGATAAAAATAATAATATTACTTCTTCCGAAGAAATAGAACCTAACTCTTTTTCTTCAGAAAAATATAATAATGCAGGAGAAGTTCAGGCTGCAATGAGTTCACAAGGATATACCTTATTAAATTAGCACATAAAAAATACTTTAAAACACCCTAAAACGAAAAATCTTTTGTACTATGCTCACCCCTATTTAAAATTGAACTGTTAAAAATTGTATAAGCTTGAAGTTTATACTAAACCCTATTTGAATATAGTGTTAAACTGGGATTTCTCCCAGTTTTTTTATTTTCAATTTCCAAAAAAATTTTTCAAAATAAAAAACCATCCCAAGAAGTCCAAAAACTTCTCAAGACAGTTTTTTTAAAACAAATATTCTATTTCTATCCTCCTAGATAAGCCTTCTTAATTTCAGGATTTGTAAGCAGTTCCTTACCTGTTCCTTCTAATATAATTTTTCCAGTTTCCAGAACGTATCCTCTATCTGCGATTGAAAGTGCCATATTGGCATTTTGTTCTACTAACAGCACGGTTACATTTTCTTCCTTATTAATTTTTTCAATAATATCAAAGATTTCTTGTACTAATAATGGTGCTAATCCCATTGATGGCTCATCCAATAATAGTAACGACGGATTTGACATCAAAGCTCTTGCCATTGCTAGCATTTGCTGTTCTCCTCCACTCATTGTTCCTGCCAGCTGTTTTTTACGTTCAGCAAGTCTTGGAAATAGTGAGAACATATGTTCCATATCTTTTTTTATTTGATCTATATCATTTCTTGTGAATGCTCCCATTTCCAAGTTTTCTAATACAGTCAGCTCTGTAAAGATTCTACGTCCTTCTGGCACATGTGCCATTCCACGGCTGACTAGCTTATATGCATCAATATTTGTTGTATTTTCTCCATTTAGAGAAATTTCTCCTGATTTTATTGGTACAAGCCCTGAAATAGCATGAAGTGTGGATGTCTTGCCAGCTCCATTTGCACCAATTAAGGAAACAATTTCACCTTTTTTTATTTGAAATGAAATGTTTTTTATAGCATGAATTCCGCCATAGTAGACATTTAAGTCATTTACATTTAAAATATTCACATTTCCTCCTTTTTGCTAATTTTATTAATTTTATAACTTCAATTTTATTCTCCCAAATAAGCTGTGATAACTTCCTTATTATTTTGTATTTCATCTGGAAGTCCTGAAGCAATAATTCTTCCAAAATTTAGCACATATAATCTTTCACAAATTCCCATTACTAGATCCATATCATGTTCAATTAACAAAATCGAAATCTTAAATTTGTTTCTTATAAATCCAATCGTATTCATTAATTCCTTCGTTTCATTTGGATTCATTCCAGCTGCTGGCTCATCTAACAGCAATAATTTAGGATTTGTTGCCAAAGCCCTTGCTATTTCCAATTTTCTTTGTTGCCCATAAGACAAGTTTCCAGCTGTAATATTTGCCATTTCAGCCATGTCAAAAATATCTAGTAAATCAAGTGCCTTGTCTGTTACCTCTTTTTCTTCCTTCCAAAATCTAGGAAGTCTAAAAATTGCTTCAAAAGTATTATAGTTCATACTGCTGTTAAATGCCAATTTTACATTATCCAATACAGTCAATTCCTTAAATAATCTTATATTTTGAAATGTTCTAGCAACTCCCAAAGCAACTATTTGTGGAGTAGTTTTTTTGTTTATACTAATTTGATTTATAGAAATATCTCCATCTGTAGGCTTATAAACACCTGTAAGCAAATTAAATATTGTTGTTTTTCCAGCTCCGTTTGGACCAATCAATCCAATCAGTTCACCTTCCTTTATTTCAATATTTACATCATCAACTGCTCTTAGCCCTCCAAAAGATATTCCCAAACCTGTCGTTTTTAATAATGACATATTTATATCTCCTATTTTACTTCTTTTTTTATTTTTTTAAAAATATTTAATTTTCATCTTCTTTATTTTTACCATTTTTGTGATCTCTGATTCGCTTAATTCTTCTTTTTGTGCCTGCAAATGTAAATTCCTTCGTACCAAAAATTCCTTTTGGACGGAAAATCATTAACGAAATCAATATAATTGCATAAACTAAATATCTAAATTGTGAAACATCTCTTAACTTTTCGTTCAACAATGTCAAAATTGCTGCAGCAATAATTGCTCCTGTAATACTTCCAAGCCCTCCAAGCACTACCATAACAAGAATTTCTATTGAAAATAAAAATCCAAACTTATCAGGCGTCAAAATTCCTACATTATGTGCAAATAGTGAACCTCCAACTCCAGCAAAAAATGCTGAAAGTGCAAAGCCATAAAGTTTTACACGATTTAATTTAATTCCAATATTTTCAGCCGCAATTTCATCTTCTCTAATTGACAAAATTTCTTTTCCTTTTCGTGAAGTCATAGCCATTGCAATTATAATAACTGAAATAACTACAATGAAATATGTATTTGAAAAACTCAAAAGTGTCGGAATATTGCTAAGTCCAGTCGCTCCACCCAAAAAATCCAGATTTTGAATAATATATTTTACAATTTCTCCAAAAGCAAGCGTAATAATTGCAAGATAATCTCCTCTTAGCCTAAGTGTACTTCCACCAACCAAGAATCCAAACACAGCTGCAATTAACCCACCAAATAATGATACCAAAATTAATTGTAAAAATGGCGGTAAATTGTAGTGTACTAATATTTTTGAAATAAATGCCGCTGAATATCCTCCAATTGCAATAAATCCAGCTTGTCCCAAGTTAAGCTGTCCCATAAGTCCAACTGTTATATTTAAACTTACTGAAAATAATACATATATTAGGATATTTATATAGACTCCCTTTGTATAACTGAAAGGGTCATTTGGATTAAAAGTAAAACTTAGAACAAAATAAAATACAATTATCAAAAGAAATGTAGCAACATAATTTTTTACGTTTAATTTGTTAAAATAATTTAAGTCATTCCATTTGTAATTTTTTGTTTCTTTATCTTTTTTAGACTGTTCATTGTTATTCTTTTCTAAACTAACTAAATTTTCTGTCTTCATATCTTTGGTATTTTTTTCCATTTTTTTAATTTCCTCCCTTCTAAGTTATACTTTTTCCTTCATATTTTTACCAAATAATCCATTTGGTCTGAAAATCAATATTAATATAAGCACTCCAAATACAATTGGATTTGCCCAAGTTGTAAGTGATGAACCTTTTACATATGCTTCAAGCAATCCCAAAACATATCCACCAACCATGGCTCCAGGAATACTTCCAATTCCTCCAAATACAGCCGCAATAAATGCCTTCAGCCCTGGTAACATTCCCATATACGGTTCAATTTGCGGATAAACAATCGCATACAATGCTCCACCTAACGCACCAAGTCCAGAACCAATCGCAAATGTTATGGCAATAGTCTTATTTACATTAATTCCCATAAGTTGTGCCGCTCCTGTATCTTGCGAAACCGCTCTTGTAGCTTTTCCCAATTTTGTCTTTTTAATAAATAAATTTAGAGCTACCATACATATTATTGTAATCACAATTACAAATATTGTAAGTGTACTGATTTGTAAAAATCCTAGCTTCATTTTGTTATCATTTGATAAGAATGCTGGAATATATTTTGGATCAATAACTTTTGGATTTGCACCAAATATTATAAGTGCCAAACTTTCTAACAAAAAGCTCATTCCAATCGCTGTTATTAATGCTGAAATCTTAGGTGCATTTCTAATCGGTCGATACGCAAAAAAGTCGATTACAACTCCCAATATCGCACATAAAATGATTGATAAAATAATAGCCAATATTAGTGGCATTCCATTTGACACAGCGATAAGCGTAATATAAGCTCCTATCATAAGTATATCACCGTGTGCAAAATTTATAAGTTTAACGATTCCGTAAACCATTGTATATCCCAAAGCGATCAGGGCGTAAATACTTCCAGTTTGCAGTCCGTTAATAGTTTGTTCAATAAAACTCTTTAACATAATTTTAAACTCCTATACTTTCTACTTATACAGTTTATTTTTATTTTTATTTTATATTTCTTTTTATCTTAATACTTAGGCAACCTAAAAACTATAGTAAAACTGATTTAAAACTAAACTCAAAAGTTATGACTATTTTGCTCAAACCTTAATTTATATGATTTTTAATAGTTCAATTTTATAAAAATTTTTATATAGTCTTAAAGTTGCTTACGTATATTATCTCATTTGTTTTAACTAAATTTCACAAAACCAAAAATACATATCTAAAAAATAAAAACTCTTTTAGATAAAAAAAGTTCTAGATTTTGTTAAAAGAATGAAAAAATCCTTAACAACCGAACTTTATAATAATTATTATTTTTTATATGTTATATTAGATATATTCAATAATCTAATTTTTTTATTTCGGCAAGGGGAGCTAACCCCTTGCTTTAAAATATTTGTTTTATTAAATTTTGTATACTTCTAATTCATGGATAATTCTATTATTTTAGAATTTTTCTTTTAATTTAAGTTTTCCACCTTTTACTTGAATGAATGTAACTTTCTTTTCAGGGTTTCTTTCTGAATCATATTTTAATGAACCTGTAACAAGGTTTGTTCCAGTAAAGTTTTTAATTGCATTTTTAATTTCATCTTTTGAAGAAAGATCTTTTACATTTTTCAATGCAGTTTCTAAAATTGTTCCAGTATCATATCCTAAAGCTGCAAAAATAATTGGATCAGCTTTATATTCGTTTCTATATGATGCAATGAATTTTTGAACATGTTGATCAGGATCATCTGGTGCAAATTGACTTGCAAAAATTGCTCCTTCTGCAACTTTTCCAAAGTTAGTTTGGATTCCATCCCATCCATCTCCACCCATAAATTGAGCGTTTATTCCAAGTTCTTTTGATTGTGTCAAAATTAATCCAATAGTATTATAGTAATCAGGTACAAAAATTACTTCAGGATTATATCCTTTCACTTTTGTAAGTAATGCTCTAAAGTCTTTATCATCAGCAGTGTATTGTTCTTCTTTAACTTGGATTCCTTCTTTTTTAGCTTGTGTTTTAAATGCATTTGCAAGTCCAACAGAATAATCACTACCTGTATTTGTTAATACTGTAACATTTTTATAACCTTTTGATTTTGCATATTTTGCAACAACAACACCTTGATAAGGATCTGTAAATGTTGTTCTAAATACAAAATCTTTATCTTTTGTAATATCAAATGCAGTTCCAGTTGCTGTAATCATAGGAATTTTTGCTTCTTGTGCAAGTGGTGCAATTGCAAGAGATGGTCCAGATGTAACTTCTCCCATAAAAATATCAATTTTATCTTGTGAAACCATTTTTTTAAATGCATTAATTGCTTCTTGTGCATCTCCCTTACTATCTGCAACAACAAGTTCTATTTTTTTACCGTTAATTCCACCAGCGGCATTTATTTCTTTTACTTTTAATTTAAATCCATTAATTGCACTTGTTCCATATTGTGCCACATTTCCAGTTAATGCTCCAATAACACCAATTTTTATAACATTTTTATCTTTCCCAGTTTTAGCTCCACAGCTAAGTACAAATAATGCCAATAATGAAATTAAACATAATATCTTTTTCATAATTGTTCTCCTTTACAAAATTTATTTTTATACTTAAAAATAATTTACTTAGAATTTTTGTTTTCCAATTCTTATTTTTTAAATTTTTTTACTTTTAGAATTTTTCTTTTAATGTAAGTTTTCCACCTTTTACTTCTATAAATGTAACTGCTTTTTCAGGGTTTCTATTAGCATCAAATTTTAATTTACCAGTTACTAAATCAATACCACTTACATTATTCATGGCTTGTCTTATAGATGTTCCCGACATATCTTTTGTAGATTTTAGAGCTGTTTCTACAATTTCTACGGTATCATAACCAAGTGCCGCAAACATTATTGGATCTTTTTTAAATTTAGCTTGATAAGCCTTCATAAATTTTTGAACATTTTCAGATTTATCGTCTGGAGAAAATTGACTTGCAAAAATTGCTCCTTCTGCAACTTTTCCAAAGTTAGTTTGGATTCCATCCCATCCATCTCCACCAAAATACTGTGCATTAATTCCCAAATCTTTAGCTTGAGAAATAATAAGTCCAATAGTATTGTAATAATCAGGTATAAAAATAGCTTGCGGATTTTGTCCTTTTACTTTTGTCAAAATTGCTTTAAAGTCCTTATCATCATTTGTATATTTTTCTTCAGTAATAGTTATTCCATCTTTTGCAGCTTGTGCTTTAAATGCATTTGCAATTCCTACAGAATAATCATTTGAAGAATTTGTCAATATTGCAACTGATTTTACACCTTTTGATTTTGCATATTTTGCAGTAGCAGTTCCCTGATAAGGATCTGTAAATGTTGTTCTGAATACAAAATCTTTTCCTTTTGTAACATCAAGACTTGTAGCTGTTGCTGAAATTAAAGGTACTTTTGCTTCTTGTGCAAGTCCTGAAATAGCTTGTGATGTAGCTGACATAACTTCTCCAATTACAACATTTACTTTATCTTGCGAAACCATTTTCTTAAAAGCATTTACTGCTTCTTGAACATCTCCCTTACTATCTGAAATTATAAGTTCAATTTTTTTCCCATTAATTCCACCTGCGTTGTTAATTGCATCAACTTTCAGTTCAACACCTTCTTTTACTGCAATTCCATACTGTGCATAATTCCCAGTAAGAGGTGCAATAACTCCAATTTTTATGACATTGCTATCAGCAGCCTTTTTTCCACATCCAACAATAAATGCCGTGACTAACAGCATCATTAGCAATACTTTTTTCATACTGTCATCTTCCTTTCTACTTTAATGTTTACATATTTATGTTTAATATTATACCACAAAAGGATAAAGAATTGAAATGATTTTTAAAAATTTATACAAAAAAACTACTACTTTCGTAGTAGTAAAAAATATTTTTTTTATTATTCAAATATATCAAACTGTTATTAATTTCCTAAATTGAAATCATAACCTACACCAAGAGATACTCTTCTGTAGTTTGCATTATATTTAGAACTAATACCTAGAGGTCCTTCATATTTGTATTTACCTTGGTTTTCTTTATACATAAGTTCTACGTTTACGTTGTTGAAGTTAATTCCTCCACCTACTCCGTAATATAATCCATTTTGAGCTTTGAATCTTCCTAAAGAACCATAGTCATGATTTCCATTGTTGAATGAGAATCCTAAATCACCTTTAACATAAGGTTTTACAACTGTTTGTGTATCAAAAGTATATTTTGCTGTTGTATAAACTGGGAAAGAGTCAAAGTTCTTTTCATTTTGTCCTTTTATTTTATCTTTCAAATCTTTATGGAATTGGAAAGCTGTACCTCCACCAACTTCTAATCCAGGAACTACTTCATTTCTATATTCAACTCCGATTTCTCCTGAACTGTTTTTAACTTTTTGATCTTTATAATTTTTTCCGTAATGGTACTTTCCACCAAAATCTATTCCACCTTTAGCTTCAATTTTTCCAGTATCTGCAAATGAAGCTGCTCCTAAAACTAAAAACAAACCAATTAATGTTTTCTTCATAATTAATCACCTTTCTCTTTTTAAAGTTTTCTTCAATTTGTAATTCATATTCTGCTTATAAATGCAAAATACTCGCTACTAATTTTAGTTAAAACTTTTTTTAAAATTATAGCATTTATAATTTATCATTTTCACAAGTTCGCTAACTTAAATGATAACTTATTATACATTATAGCCCTTATAAACAAGTTTATATATATTTATTTTTTTCTTTGAAAAACAAAAAAACAACCAAACTTTTAAAATATAAGATAAAAGTATGATTGCTTTTTGATATTGAGATTTATTTATTTTGATTTCTAAGTTCTTCAGGTTTTTGTGATAATCCTGTTGAAGGTCCTGTTTCTGGTAATTCTGCTGGAGCTTGTTCTTCATTTTGTCCAAGATTTCCTAAATTTAATAATGTTGTATTAAGTTTTCCAAGTAACACATCAATATTTTCAGGTGTTACTACTATTTTTTCTCCTTGTGAAGTTTTTTTAACTACAAACTTAGTTACATTTTTTGCTTTTGGCTTATCTTTTGCTTCAAGCTCTTGCTTAAACATTTCTTCAACTGAAAGTGGTTTGGAATTTTTACTAGTAAAAACTTCCTGAGACATTTTTTTGAAAACTTGCGAAAATACTTTTTGCAAATCTAGATTTGTTACTTCTACAGTTACAATAGTAGTATCGTTATCTTGTTTTTCAGTTTTAATTATTTTATATTCAAGATTTTTTAACAATGTCTTAAAAAGTAGTTCCTGAATTTTATTAGCATAAGTTATTTCCAGATTTCCTTCAATATCATCATCAATAGCATATTTTGCTGCTTCTTTTGGTTTACCCGCCTTTATGTTGTTAATAAATTTTGAAACTGTGTAATTAGGCCCTGATCCACAGCTAACTAAACTTAAAAGCATAAGCATTCCTAATAATAATTTTTTCATCTATAACTCCCTTCTTTCTCTATTTATAGTACATTTCGATCTTTATTATTTATTCTACATCATTTAAATTAATAAGTCAAGGGAGTTTTAAAATTTTGATAAATAGTAGCAATTTATTTGATCACTATTTTTTATTTCCCCTAATTTTCCAATTTTTTTTCTAATTTTCTAACTCGTTTTACGAGTTCAGGAACTTTACCCATTGCCATTTTTACCCTCAAATCTTCAATATGTTCACGTAATGGGTACCCCGACATCTGTTTTCCATCTGGAACATTATTTGTAACACCTGATTTTGCTGCAATCACAACATTATTTCCAATTTTTAAATGCCCAGCTACTCCCACTTGTCCTGCAAGCGTTGAATTATCTCCCACTTCTACACTTCCAGAAATTCCAACTTGTGCAATAATAAAACAATTAGAACCAATTATATCATTATGAGCAATATGAACTAAATTATCAATTTTTGTACCTTTTTTTATAATCGTATCTCCAATTGCCCCTCTATCAACACAAGTATTTGCTCCAATTTCAACTTCATCTTCCAGGATAACATTTCCAATCTGCTCTATTTTTACATTGTTACCTTTTACCTTTATATAGCCAAATCCGTCAGAACCGATAACTGCTCCTGGTTGAAAAATACATTTTTTCCCAATTTTAGAAAACTCTCTAATAGTAACATTTGAATAGATAATTGTTCCATCTCCAATTTCAGTTCCTTCCAAAATTGAAACATTTGGATAAATTACAACATTTTTACCGATTTTTACATTATGTCCAATATAAGTATTAATTTTTGAAACATTTGCTGTTTCATCTATTACAGCCGAATCTTCTATTGCTTTTTCAAACGGTTTTGTTTTTGGCTTAAAATAATTTAATAAAATTGGCATCAATTCTCTCGGATTTTTTTCAACAACAATATACGTTCTATCTTTTGGTAAACTTTCCAACGGTGGAACAATTATTGCACCAGCATTACATTTATCAATACTTTTCAACATTTTTTCATCTGCCGCAAAAGTTAATTCATCTTTTGTCGCATAAAAAAATGGCGATAATCTTTTGAAATGCAAATTTTCATTTCCATTTATTTTTCCGCCAATTAATTTTGCAATTTCTTTTATATCATACATTTTGAACATCTCCTTATTTACTTTTTTATATCCACTTGCAAAAGTATAAGAATTAAGCACAATATTTTTTAATGCTTGACTTTCTTATTTTTCACCACTTTCTGGCAAAGTAGTTTAACTAATTATAAATACTGCCTTTAATTCACTTGCTTTTACAATCACCTATATTTTTTTATCTGCTTCCATTTAAACAGCAAATTTTTACTAAAAAATCAAAATTCCTTACTTTGCTTTTGAGTTTAGCATTAAATCATTTTTACTATAGTCTAATGCTTATCTTTTGTTTCAAAATAAATTTTATGGTTATAAAATTATAGGGATGAAATCAATCATCCCATATAATTTATAGTACTAAACTTAAAATTGTGAATACTTTGCTCAAGTTCTAGTTTTATTTAATTTTTATCAATTTTGTTTTAAGAAACATGAGCATGCTTTCAAATTTTTTATTTTGATTTATCCAAAAAAATTAGAATGATTGTCCAAAACTAAAGTAGAACTTACCTTTATCTTTTTTCTCACCCTTTTTCTCAGGATCCATAGGCCAACCATAATCAAATCTTAACGGTCCAATTGGCGTATCCAATCTTACTCCAACTCCATAACCTTTTTTAAGGTCTTTAAAGTCATGAGATGATTTTCTGTCTGGTTTATATATTTTTTTACCAGTAATTGGATCTCTCGATTCTTTTTGCCAAGCATTACCAATATCAAAGAATGCTACTAATTGTAATGTATCATTAATTTTTGTTCTATTTTCAACAGTTGCATGGAACTTATCATATCCATCAAATGCACCATAATCATATCCACGAACTGATTCTGCTCCACCAATGCTGAATTTTAATGCTTCTGGAGTTCCGCTTCCTGTTGATCCCCAAGCCACTCTATATGCCATTATATTTTTGTCGCCAAAGAATGTTTTATGATAAGCTCTTAAATCTGTTTCAAACTGATCATAACTTCTAGGATCATTTATAAGTTCTCCTCTTTCATAAGAAAGTGTAGCATAAATTCCTCTTGTAGGGCTGTACTGATTATTTCTTGTATCGTAAATTAACGATGGTCCTATTGCAAATAAATTATATTTGTCATTTACTGTTTTATTTCCAAGTAATTCTCTATAATGATCAAATCTTGCTGCCAATCTTACATAAAGATCACTATTAAGACCCTTACCGATTGTCCAACGAGTTCCGATTTTTTTAACTTTTTCTACTTCATCTGGATCTGCATTATCGTCTACTGACTGATTCCAATAAAATGTTCCTCCAGCTTGAACACGTTCGGTTCCTCTTAGCCATGGATCAAACCAGCTAACTTCAAATGTCTTGTCTCCTTTATTTGAAGCAGATAATGTAGCTGAAGCATCTTGCCCTCTTCCTAAAAAGTTTGAATCTGATAATTTAAGTTCTCCTACTAATCCAACAGAAGTTCCGTAAGAAATACTTCCATTAATTGTAGTAGTTGGACGTTCTTCCACAAGCAGTTTTACAACTCTTGCATTTGGATCGTCTTCTTTTCCTTCAAGAACTGGCTCTATTGAAGTAAACATTCCTGTTCTATAAAGTTCATCTACCGTATCCTTTATATTTTTAGTTTGAAAAATTTGTCCAGGTTTTATTTTTTGAACTCTTTCAAATATATAAGGTTTTGTTCTTAAAATAGAACGTTTTGCTGATAATCTTTCGTTATCTTTTCTAGTAGAAGCTTTTTCAAATTCTACTGAATCAACAACTCCTTCTGACAATCCTACTTTCACATCTCCTTCATTTGAAACATTTATTGATTCAATTCTTGCAACAGAATATCCATCTTTGTTGTATAATTTTATTACTCCATTTTCATCAGGATTCAATAAGTTACCATTTAAAATTTCTCCTCTTTTAACACCTAAAGCTTTTTCTAATTCTGCATCTTTATAAAGTGTATTACCTTCAAAAGTTATATTTTTGATAACTGGATTTTCTTTTACTTCATAAACTATTGAAACTGTATTATCAGCTTTTCTGTCAATTTTTGGCTCAACTGTTGAGAAATAACCAGCATCAAATATTTTTTGTCCTCCATCAACCGCTTTTTGCGGTATGAAAATATCTCCTGGCTTAATCGGCAAGCTCTTTAAGTATTTTTCCTTATCTTGACTGCGAGCTTGCAGCCCTTCAATATCAACACTTGTTACAGTATATTCTGTTTCCTTTTTCATTTCTTCCTGCATTTGTTTTTTTTGGATAAGTGCTGCGGCATTTTCAACTTCTGAAACTTCAACCGTTATATTTACAGTATTTCCTCGAATTTTCGGATAAACATTTGCATCTGCCACATATCCTGTTCTTTTTAATTCAAGATAAATATCACTAAGATCTTTATTAGTGTATGTATCTCCTGATTTTACAGTTATTTTTGACAACAGGAAGTCTGGAGATAATTCCTTTAAGTTTGAAAATTCAATTGAACCAACTTTTAAATCATCTCTTGTTTCTCTGTCAGCTTCAAAGATATTCTCTTTTCTTCCTTTTCCTTTTACTGCTCGACGTGCAGCATTTTTTCTATCTCTTTTAGCTCTCTTATCTCCTAATTCATTACCCATTTCCACTTCTTCAGCGTCATATTTGCTCTTTATATCTGAAATTTTATCGTTACTTTCTAACTCTTCCTTGGTAGATATTCTACCTGCATTATCTGCCAATTCCATTCCAGCTACTGTACTTTTTTCTTCAGCTTGCGACAAATTATTTACAGACATAAATAATGTTACAGTAATAATAAAAGCATAAATTTTATTTTTTACTTTTTGTTTCGACATTTTTCCTCCTATTTTTTTAATGTATCCAATTTTTTCTTCCTAAATATCTTTTTTAAAATATCTCCGAATGTATCGGCTCTTGTTGAAAAATCGACTCCAAAATAATAATTTATTCTTGAACTGTTATTTACATTCATACGAGAACTAGGTTTTTTTAAACTTTCTCCTCCAACTCTTAAATCCAGCCCATTTGAAACACTGTAACTCAACCATCCATTATATCCAATCGGATTTTTTTCATCATTTTTTGAAGTCTGGTACGGAAATTTAACTGCGGCATTCCAAAATAGTTTATCCTTATATAAATTGTCCTGCAATGTAAGTGTTGTTGCAGCACTATATTCTCCTGTCTTATTAGAACGATCAACATTTGTAGAAACATCAAATTTAGATATTCCTAATGCATCTTTGATCTTACTAGTTACCGATGAAAGAAATAGTTCATTTAATGCAGTATTAGCCAAAGATCCTGCTACTACTAATCCATCAGCTGAATTATCTCCACTTCCATTATGCTTACCACCATTATTTCCAACTACAGTGTTGAATGCAAGTAATGATATTATTTCTTCCTTTGTTTTTCCAGAAGAAGATGTGAATCTAATTTCAGGATTGCTTACATTTCCATTTACACTTATCTCTATTCTGTCACCATTTACTATCGTACTAGCATCTAAAATCACAAATGGATCTGATACAGAAGTCGTTACATTATTAATTGACGGAACAAATCTTATTTGTGCTCCTTCAATTTTAAAGTCATTCCCGTTTACAGAAAACGATCCTTTTGTAATACTGTATTCTCCATCTATTCCAACTTGACCATCAGCATAAGTAACTTCAGACGAACCCTTTACTGTACCCTTTATATTTCTTACGATACTTACATTTGGAATATTAATTTTTACATTGTTTCCAGCTTGTACACCTAGATTGACTGTATATTGTTTCATTATTTTATCAACCACTTCTTCTACAATTCCTTCCACAATTGTTTTATCTTGTGTTTTCTTAATTTTCTGCGTTGAATCTTCTGTACTAGAACTTACATTTTTCGATGAGTTAAAATTTGGAATTTCCCGTATTTGAGCATTATTTACAACAAGATCTCCAAATAATCGGTTTTCTGTAAACACAGCATTTCCACTAAGTGCAAAATCTATTCCTGTTCCATAATGAATCCCAACATTATCAAGATTTGCATTTAATTCAAATTTTCCAAGTTCCAATCGCTTTGTTTTCATAAAATCCTCAGGAATTGTTGGAACATCTAGATCTCCTGTTACTTTAAAAATTCCTCCGTTATATCCTCCATCCAGACGATTTACTATAAGCTTATTATTTTTTAAATCAATATTAGCATTT
This sequence comes from Leptotrichia sp., assembly GCF_057270615.1. Lineage (NCBI taxonomy): Bacteria > Fusobacteriati > Fusobacteriota > Fusobacteriia > Fusobacteriales > Leptotrichiaceae > Leptotrichia > Leptotrichia sp. Next base: position 11,436 of record NZ_DBHIXN010000011.1, on the reverse strand, counting down.
ACATTATCTACGAGCGTTAATTTATCTTTTGTCTTATAATTAAAATTATTAAGTAAAACATGTCCTGTCGTAGCTTCATTTGAAAAAATTGCGTCTATATTTGCAATTCCGCTTGCTTGCTCTATATTTTTATCAATTCCTAGAAAATCCAAGTTAAAGTCTTTTGCCAACATAGAAACATTATATTTTATCGGCTTAAATTGAACATATCCATTTACAAGAAGTGGATTGTTTTCGTATTCCAGATAAAACTGTCCAATATTTAAAGATTTCTCATTAGCCTGCAAGTCAATATCCACATTTTTTACTGGAAATCCACTAAGTTTAATTGAATCCGCCTTAATTTTAAGTCCAGATATGAATTTTTCAAAGCTTCCACGATACATAAATCCCAAGTCTATATCTCCGCTATAGCCCTTATCCTTCAAATCCTGTATTGAATCAAGCGAAAACTTTTGTTTTTCTAGCTGATAATCAATGTTTACATTTGCCAAATCAAATTTAGTTTGTGTTTCAAATAAAGTTTCTTGATTATCTCCAATAAATCTTAATTTTTGCAAATCAAATGTTCCATATTTAAATAATTTATTTATATTCCCATTTGAATATTTTATATCAGCAACAATATGTGGTATTTTATAAGTCTTAAAACTCATATTCCCTAAAGCTACTTGTCCTTCCAGATTAAAATTATTTAGATTTCCTTTAAGCTTAAGATTTGATTTTGTTCCGAATGTCAGATCTTTCATCTCCAGAAGTTTTGGAATATCAGGCTCATTTAGACTAAGCCCAATATCCGAAATTCCTGTATTTAAGTTATAGGTTCCTTGCAATCTATTATCACGTAAAGTTACATCATCAAATCTCATAATTCCATCTTTTATGCTAATTGATGCATTTGTATCACCTATATAAGTTGATTTTATTGATGTGGGAGCAGATGGTATTGTTATACTTCCAGAGAGTTTATCTACTGTTCCCGTTAAATTTGCATTTAAGTTTTTAACTTTCAAATTTACTTTTGATGGAGAAGTGTCATAAAGCATATAATCTCTTAATCCTGCATTTATATCCATTTTACCAGTTTTAAGATTATATTTACCGCTTGCATCTAAATTTTCATTTTTAGCACTTAAAATATTAACAACATTGTCTTTTATTTTAAGATTAGCTGTTACATCCTTTAAACGCTGATAACCAAACCACAATTCATCCATCTTTGTATTAGCTGTCATATCTAAATTCAATAAATTATTAACTTTACCTCTGGCATGTAATTTTTCATATTCTCCTATATATTCTCCATAAGGACTGTAAAATTCATAATTTCCAGAAAGTTTATCTGGTGTTCCTGACAAATTAGCATTCAATGTCCCAATTTTTACATTTACTTTCGATGGTAAGTCATTACTAGATAACATATAATTTTTCAATCTTGTATTTATATCCATTTTACCGGTTTTAATATCATATCTACCGCTTGCATCTAAATTTTCATTTCTAATACTTGCAATATTTACAACATTGTTTTTTATTTCAAGATTACTTGTTACATTTCTTAGACGTTGATTTTCAAGCTGTAATTCACTTGCCTTTGCATTAACTGTCATATCCAAATTTGATAAGTCATTAATCTTACCGTTGGCATGTAACTTTTTATATTTTACTATATATTCTCCGTAAGGACTATAAAGTTCATAAGTACCATAAAACTTATCTTTTATGCCATTAATCCTGGCTACAGCACTTGCAGGCAGCTTTGCTTTATCCAGCCCATTGAAGTTATATCCATTAGCCCTTAGCAATTTTGCAGCATCAACATTTTTTAAATTGAGGGAGTATGAATGTTTCATATCAGAAGTTGTCACTCCGCTTATATTCACGACTCCCCCACCTTTTATTCCTGCTGATCCACTTATTTTGTAATTTCCGTTACGAATTTTTATATTAACGTTTATAGTTTTTACAAAAGGGACTGAAAGATCTTTTACCTTTGCCTTAATTCTTCCAGAACGAAGTACCTTTTTACTATTAAGTTTCATAATCAGATTATTGACGTTAGGACTAATTTTATAGGATTTTCCACCATAATTTACAGTAAAGTATCCATTGCTTCTTGCATTGACCACAACTGTCTGTGTTTTTGGATTTACTGTATAATTTCCCCTTAAAACATTAGATCTTACTGTACCTGTTATAATATTTTTAGGAGAAATTTTTGCACTTCCTGTAATCCTTTTAATATCAAAATCAGACCCAAGATTATTTAATACATAATCTCCTGATCCAGTTTTCTTTTTCAAGTCATATACAAATTTTCCAACCTTAACATCTTCATTTATTTTAAATCCTGAAAATTCTTGATTAAATATAAATGATGTATCACTTAAAGTTAACTTTTCATTTGTAATTTTCATATTAGTCTTTACATTTTGAAAATCAGAATTTGAAATTCTTATATTGTCTGAAGAAAACTTACCATCAAGCGTTCCCTTTTTACTCTTTGTATCGACATTTAATTCAAGATTTCCTGAAATTGCACCTTCAGCTTCAATTTTTGCATCTTTAATTATTTTGTAACGTGCAACTTGATCAAATGGAAGTTTATCTGCAACTAATTTCAAATTCATTTTTTGAGTCTGTATGAAATATGCCATTGTCAAAGTTACTGGACTTTCACTCAATTTAGTATTTGCATTAACTGTAATTTTGTCTTTTTTCATATCAACTACAGCATTAACGCCTTCAATATCACCGTCAAAATCAACATAAGACAATTTTCCGTTTTTAATTTTCAAACTTCCTAAAACTTGCATTGCTTTTTTGATTTTATCGTGTTTTAATTTTAGCACACCTGTAAGTATTCCGCCTTTTACTTTTATCATATCAAGCGGTACATATTGTCCCAGTTCTTCAGTTATTCCAACATTTTCAAAACCAAAATTCAGTCGAAATTCTTTTCTTCTTTCATCGCTGTTTTTTATTTTATCAAACATTGAATATATCGATTGCTTAGACTTCATAAGACTTTTTAATTCGATCTTTAACACTTCTGTTTTTCCATCTTCGCTTTTATTTCCAAAACCTTTTGCAACAAGTGAAAAACCACGAGATTTTGCTGTTTCCAATTTCCCATTCACTTTTTTCAACGTTTTTCTTATCTTTTTAGCATACGTTACATCTGTATAATTTAAAATTGTATTGTGAATATGAAGTTTTCCAATTCTACTTGTCGGGTCAAATGTTTTCGGTTTTTTAGGATCTTTTTTTATTACGTGAAAAATATTAAAATCATTATCTTTTCTACGCTCTAAATTTACAATTCCATTATACACATCAATCCTGTTAAGCCTTGTTGGCATAAGAAGACTTATTCCAGCTGTAGTCTTTTTAGCATCAATAACCACATTTCCTGAAAGATCTTTAACTTTTAAGTTGTCAATTTGAATTTTACTAAATCCGATTAACTTGACATCTCTAAATTCAACATTCATTCCGCTGCTCTTCAAAATCAAAGTCAGTACGCCTCTAAAGTTTTTTGTTGAAATATAAAACTTTAATACAAATAACGACATTAGAAGAAAAATAAATACAATCAAAGATCTCTTTATGTATTTCATCTCACGTTTTTTACCTCCTCTTCTATTTTTTTTTTGAAAAGGATAATTATTTTCATTGTCCTAATTTCCATTCTACTTTCTTTTTTTATTTTATGTACAAATTTTATGTTCAAAAGAAGGTACCTTTTTTATTTTATCATAAATTTTCATAAAAATCTATTATTATATATGTTTTTTTCACTTAGAAAAAATTAAACTTAATAATTTAACCTATTTTTTAAATTAAAAAAAAATTTTGTAATAAGAACAAATTTATTGACTTTTTATATAACACATGTTATATTATTTATAATTAAAATTTTAAAGAAAAAATATATTAATTTAAAAGATAATTGTAAAAATAAAAGCTATAAAAATTAAATAACAATATTTGAATTATAATTGAAAAATATAATTTATATTTTATTTGTTTTTTTATTAAAAAAAATCTTAAAATACTGTATTAATTAGATTTTACAGACTTTTATAACTGAAAAAAATCAACTAAATTTAAGGAGAAAAATTATGAAATTAAAAATAGCCATTATATCAATTTTAGCTACAATTTTCGCAAATGCGGCAAGTATTGACTATCTATCAAATAATTCAGCCTCATACTTTCAAAATCCATCACAAACAGGACAAATTTCTGTAGAAGGTGTATTTTATAATCCAGCAGGAACAGCATTTTTAGATGACGGAACTTATATCAATGCAAATTTACAAAATTCAATGATTGATGAATCAATGACATTAAAAGGAAAAAAATTAAAATCCCATAGATATGCAGGAGCACCGTCATTCAATCTTTTATATAAAAAAAATAATTACTCACTTTTTGGAAATCTAAGCGTTATTGCAGGTGGAGCTACTCTTCGCTATAATGATGGAGTTGCTGGAATTGAGCTAGCTGGACAAACTTTTAATAACATTACAGGTGGAAAACTTGGAGCAAAAGTTGTAAAAAACCGTTTCACAGGACAAAATCGTTATTATCAGCTAATGCTTGGAAGCGCTTATAAATTTAACGATACTTTCTCAATGTCAGGTGGTCTTAAATATGTTTATGCCCATAGAAAATTAGATGGAGAGGCACAATATGACTACAATCCACTCGTAGGAACAGCAATTGGACTTAAAAAAAATTATTTATCAATGAACTCAAAACGTAATGCTGAAGGTATCGGTGGAATCATTGGATTTGACTACAAACCTACTGATACTTTAAATTTTGCAGTAAAATATGAAACACCTGTAAAATTAAAATTTAAGTCAAAAGCTCAGGAAAATAATAAAATGCTTGTTGCAGGACGACCTTTAGGAATTTCATTCTTCTATCCAGAATACGCAGATGGAGTTAATTTAAGACGTGACTTGCCAGGAGTTTTGGCATTAGGAGTTTCAAAAGATGTAAACAAATGGACTTTTTCTGGCGGATATACGCATTATTTCAATAAATCTGCAAAAATAGACAGATTCAAGTATAATGATGGATATGAAGTAAACTTTGGGGCAGATTACAGAATTAATGACAAATTTACTTGGCACGCTGGATTCAACTACGCAGATACTGGAGCAAAAAAAGAATCATTCTCTGATGTGGAATATGCAATAAATTCCCAAATTTATGCAACTGGACTTACCTACAAGCCAACAGAATCTTCAGAATGGAAATTTGGACTAGCACACGTAAACTTTAATTCTTCCAACGGAAAACGTGAAAAAACTTCCCTTCCAGGAATTACTATTGATAAATCAAAAGTAAAATATGATAAAAACGTAAATGTGTTCACAGTTGGATACACACATAAATTTTAGAATTTAAACTTCTCTAATTTTTATGATAATAATCGCAAAAATCATAATCTATTATAAAATAAAAATTAGTCATTAGACTTGTTCAATTTAGAATTTAACAAAATAAATATTCTAAAGCAAGGGATCTTGATCTTTTGTTAAGTAAAAAAAATTAAGTTATTGAACAGATCTTTTTGGCTATTTTTTATTTTTACTTTAAATTATTTTCACAAATTCAGATAAATTATAAACTACTAAATCTCATTTAAAAAACAAAAATTATATTTTAGACTACTTGCTATTTTGAACTTTTTCCAAAAATTCATAATTAATTTACTATTTAAATGTGAATAAAAAAGAAAAAGTAAAAAAATAAATAGAAAAAACTTCTAATTTATGTTACACTTTAAAAGTAAAAAATTTTAATAAAAAAGAGGGAAAAACATGGAAAAAAGAACTGAAAAATTATCAAGAATCTTAAATGAACTGAATATTGACGGATTATTTATTACAGATTTGTATAATATTCGATATTTTACTGGATTTACAGGGACTACTGGAGTTGCTCTTGCGACAAAAAATGGAAATTTTTTCTTTTCAGATTTTAGATATAAAGCACAAGCCACTAAGCAAGTTACTGAAATGGGATTTGAATTTGTGGAAGTTTCTCGTGGTTCGCTTCAAACAGTTGGAGAATATATAAAGAAATTTGGACTAAAAAATGTCGGATTTGAAGATATTAATGTTTCATTTTCGCTTTATCAAACAATTAAAGATATTTTTAAAGTGGAATTAGTTCCTGTTGGAAATAAACTTGTGATGGAAAGAATGGTAAAATCTGACGAAGAAATTGCCCTTATTAAAAAAGCTGTAGAAATTAGTGACGTGGCATTTTCAGAAGCCTTAAAAATAATAAAAGAAGGTGTTTCTGAAAAGGAAGTCTCTTCATACATGGAATATATTCAAAGAAAATTAGGAGCTGATGACCGTTCATTTACAACAATTTTTGCCAGCGGTTATCGTTCAGCTATGCCACATGGAGTAGCTTCTGATAAAAAAATTCAAAAAGAAGAATTTATTACAATGGATTTTGGAGCATATTATGAAGGATATGTCTCAGATATAACAAGAACTGTTTATTATGGAAATAATATTACAGATAGACACAAGGAAATTTACAATACTGTTCTAGAAGCTCAATTACTGGGAATAGAAACAATAAAAGAAGGTGTAATGTCAGATGAAGTTGATAAAGTTGTCAGAAATTTCTTTAATGAAAAAGGATATGGCAAATATTTTGGACATGGATTAGGACATGGAATTGGTGCTGAAATTCACGAATTGCCTTACTTATCTTCTGCTTCTCAAATTGAATTAAAGGAAAATATGGTCGTTACTTCTGAACCTGGACTTTATTTTGATGGATGGGGCGGAGTCAGAATTGAAGATGATGTCGTAGTTAAAAAAGATGGAAGAGAAGTATTAAATAAGAGTAACAAAGAATTAATTATCCTATCTTAAAATATTTTTAAATTTTTTAAATCAAATCTTAAAAACAATATTTTTTTGAACCAAGGGGTCTTAACCCCTTGGTAAATAATATATAATTTAAATTATAATACTAAAACTAATTAATACTTCTTATCAAATAATTTTTAATAGTTCAATTTTAAATAAGTTCAATATAATTCAATATTTATAACAAATCTTTATATCACAATCTTTTTTCCAAAATAAAAATTGACATAAATACTAATATAAATCCAATTAATTCAATAACAGAAAACCTTAATCCAAAAATAATTACCGATAATATCGCTGCTAGAACAGGCTCAAAAGCTGTTAAAATTCCTGCAAGTGAAGAAGAAATACAGTTTAAACTTGCAATATAAATTAAATATGCAAGCGAAGTTCCTAAAATTACTACAATTATTACTTGAATAATAGATTTTAAATTTACGTCTCCTTGTATTTTCCAAATTGGGTGAACAATATTTGAAATTATGCTTCCTACAATCATTCCCCACCCAACTACAGTTATACTTCCATATTTTTTCAAAAGTTTTTTTGGATAAATTGAATAAAAAGCAATCATAATTGCAGAAACAAGTCCAAACAATAATGCCTCTGGTGAAACAGACAAACTTGAAATTCTTCCTTTAGTTGCTATAAATGCAACACCTAAAACTGTCATAATAAGTAAAATCAATGTCGAAACAGCTGGAATTTTTTTATTCTTTATAGATTCATAAATAAATATAAAAAATGGTGCTGTAAACTGCAAAATCGTTGCAAATGAAACATTGCTAATCTCAATTGTTTTAAAATACGTATATTGAACTAAATACATTCCTGCAGCTCCAAATAAAATTATTCCAATAAAATCTCTTCTATTTTTTAACGGTCTTAAAACAGATTTTTTTTCAATCAAAATGACTACTACAAAAAGTAATATTCCAGAAATTAATGTTCTTGTAGACACTAACCAATTTGATGAAAAATTATATTTTTTAAATAAAATTTCCCCAGATATTCCTGATATAGCCCATAAGCTAGAAGCCAGACTTGCTAGTAACATTCCTTGCATTTTCATTTTCTTTTTCATAGTAATTTCCTTCCAAAAAAAATTTTTTATACTAAAAAAAATGCCTTTCCAAATAATTTGTAAAAGCATCTTTTTTATATCAAATCCTGTTTACTATCTTAAAGATTTAATTAATTCAAAGTTGTTAATAACTTGTTGTTCTTTAGCAATTTCTTTTTCTAATTGACTTTTTAAATTTTTATATTCAGCAGCTTTAGCTTTGAATTCTTTTCCAAAAATACTTGTATCTTCGTTTGCTTCAATTTCAGCAAGTCTTTCGTCAATTTTAGCTTGCATTGCTGTATAGTTTTCTAATCTTTGAGATGCTGCATTTGCTTGAGCTTCTTGTTCTCTGTATTTTGCATCTTCCATTTGTTGTAATTTGTTTAATTGATTTTCTAAGTTGTTTAAACTGTTTTCAATTGATCCACCTGATTGTTTAACTACTTTTGCAGGTGCTGCAAATGAAACACTGCTTAATACTAATACTCCTAATAATACTGCTAATTTCTTTTTCATCTTCTATCTACGAGAATTAAACATAAATTATTTTAATTTATACCTTATATCTCGTATCTCCTTTCACTTTTTATTTTTATTAATTACCTTCTTTTAAAGATTGAATAGCTGCAAAATTTTCAACTGTTGTATTTAAAGATTTAATTTCTGCATCCAATGCTTTAACTACAGCTTTGTATTGTTTTGCTAAATCAGCATATTGAGCTTTAAATGCTTTTGAATCTGCTGCTGATTCAATTTTTGCAATTCTTTCTTCAATTTGAGATTTTTGAGCTTCTTTTTCAGCTAATTTAGCTGTTGCAGCATCAGCATTTGCTTTTAATTTGTTGTACTCTTGGTTTTCCATATTTACCAATCTTTCGTATTCTGCTTCTAATTGAGTAAATCTACCAGTTACAGTTTGAGCTGCTACTGTTTTTGTAGTTTTAACTTTTGTAGTTTTTGTAATTTTTGTAGAAGTAGCTGAAAATGATAAAGCACTCAAAAGTACAAATAAAATTCCAACTTTTTTCATTTTTTTGCCTCCTAATTATTTATCAGTTTTAATTATCTTTTATATTATATATCATTTAGCAATAATTGTCAATTTTTTCTGTAAATTAAATTGTATAAAAAAAATTATATTTAAAAGGGAACTTCTTGGAAAGTATGTATTATTATAAAATTACACATATTTACCAAGCTCTTCGGTATGTCCCTACCCTGAAAATTTATAACAACATTATTTTTATAATTTTATATTAATCTATTATTTAATGTTAATGTTATAGAATGCTTTTTTACCTTCGTAAACAGCTTCATCTGCTAAATCGTCTTCAATTCTTAATAATTGGTTATATTTAGCCATTCTATCTGTTCTTGAAGCAGATCCTGTTTTAATTTGTCCTGCATTTGTAGCAACTGCGATATCAGCAATTGTATCATCTTCAGTTTCTCCTGATCTGTGAGATACTACTGCAGTATATCCTGCTTTTTTAGCCATTTCGATAGCATCTAATGTTTCTGTTAAAGTACCAATTTGGTTTACTTTAATCAAAATTGAGTTAGCAACTCCTTTTTCAATTCCGTCTGCTAATCTCTTAGTGTTAGTAACGAATAAATCGTCTCCTACTAATTGAACATCTTTTCCTAAAACATCAGTTAATTTTTTGAATCCAGCCCAATCATCTTCAGCTAATCCATCTTCAATTGATACAATTGGATATTTAGAAGTTAAATGTTTGTACCATTCGATCATTTCATCAGAACTTCTTACAACTCCACCTTCTCTTTTGAATGTATAAGTGTAAGATCCGTCAGCGTTTTGAGTAGCAAATTCAGATGAAGCGGCATCCATTGCGAATGTAACGTCTTCTCCTAATTTGTATCCAGCAGCTTCAACAGCTTGAGAAATTACATCTAAAGCTCCTTCAGTACCGTTAATGTTAGATGGTGCGTATCCACCTTCGTTTCCTACGTTAGTAGAATCTCCATTTGCTTTTAAGATTTTTCCTAAGTGGTGGAAAATTTCAGATCCCATTCTTAAAGCTTCTTTGTAAGTTTTAGCTCCTACTGGTTGTACCATGAATTCTTGAACGTCAACAGCTGAATCAGCATGTGATCCACCATTTAAGATGTTCATCATTGGTACTGGTAATTCTTTAGCGTTTACTCCACCTAAATATCTGTATAAAGGTATACCTAATTGATTAGCTGCTGCTTTAGCTACTGCTAATGAAACTCCTAAGATTGCGTTAGCTCCTAATTTACCTTTGTTAGGTGTTCCGTCTAACTCGATCATAGCTTTATCAATAGCTACTTGGTCTAAAGCGTCAAATCCGATTAAGTGTTCAGCGATAACTTTGTTTACGTTTTCTACTGCTTGTAATACACCTTGTCCTAAATATCTAGATTTGTCACCATCTCTTAATTCAACTGCTTCGTGCACTCCAGTTGATGCTCCAGATGGTACAGAAGCTCTTCCCATTGCTCCACCTTCTAAGTAAACTTCAACTTCTACAGTTGGATTTCCTCTTGAATCAAGTATCTCTCTTGCATAGATATCTTCAATTCTAGTCATTTTTAATTACCTCCATAAATTTATTTAATTATATATTTCTTATGTTAATTATACCACAATGTTCATTTATTTCAAAACAAAATTTCTATTTTTTGAAAAAAATTAATATAATTTAGTGAACTGCTCCTTCTTTTAAAAGCATAAACTTCTTGATAAGTATCTACAATTTAGCAAGCTTTTCGATATATTCCTGCTCTATTTTTTATTTCTCTAATATTATCTTTCCTGATTTTCTTATATTCAGTACCGCATTATAACCTTTATAAATCTTAATTACACAACATTTATAGTAAAAATGATTTAAAACTAAACTCAAAAATTGCAACTATTTACTCAAACTCTAAATTTATACGATTTTTAATAGTTTAATTTTGAGTAGATTTAAGTATGTATTTATATTTTTTTACAAAAAAAGCAATTCATCTCCCACTTATAAAAAGCTTGTGACTTCTTGCTATCTTTTGTTAAAATTTTATTTACCTATCATATATTTCTGAACCTCCCACGACTAAAGTCGCAGGGTTCTAAAATCTTTAAAAATATTCAAAAATTTTCTAAGAAGTTTGATAGCTTTACACTACCCTTATTCTTTTAGGTGTGTTCAGTTCACCTCTATTGTATAGGACGCTTAAATCCACAACTTTTTTTACCTCATAAGTATATTGAATTTCAAAGTACCTAGAATGTTGTTTGGGTATTATTCTAATCTCTTTTATCTTCTTGTCTTTTAATACTGGTGGCAGCTTAATTTTAACTTCCTGATGAGTTTTCTTAAACGAATTTGAATAAGGAACTATCAGCATATCATCTTTTAATCTAACAAAACCTATAACAAGAGTAGTAAAACTATCTTTAGCAAGATATTTAGGTAATTTTAT